>NZ_JAMZBD010000215.1:0-5216 GCF_024158685.1 Halomonas sp. 707D4
ACATTGAACACAGGGAAAACGGCGGGTGGCACGGGGCTTGGCACGACGACGCGAGTCTGCCACTATTCAAACATCCGTTTAAATACGTGTATTCTCGTGCCCTGACAATATCCCAATAACACATGGAGAGGTTCTATGCTCACGCTACTGCTCATCGTGCTGGCGATCGCCGGACTGCTGGTGGTCATGCGCCGCGAGGCCGGGGCTGGCCCGGCCATCGGGGTGCTGGCCGTGCTTGGCCTGGTGGGGCTCGTCTTCGAAGCCCCGGTCATCGGTTTCATCCTGCTGCTGGCAGCACTCGCAGTGGCGGCGGCGGGCCTGCCGGCACTGCGCCGGCTGTGGCTCACGCCGCGCATCTTCGCCACCTTCAAGAAGGTCGCGCCCAAGGTATCGGCCACCGAGCGCACCGCCCTCGAGGCCGGCAGCGTCTCCTGGGACGGTCAGCTCTTCTCCGGCAAGCCCGACTGGAACGCTCTGCTCGCCTACAAAGACGACGGCCTGCGCGAGGACGAACAGGCGTTTCTGGACAACCAGTGCGCCAAGGCCGCCGGCATGTGCAACGCCTGGAACATCACCATCGAGCGCGCCGACCTTCCCCAGCAGCTCTGGGATTTTCTCAAGAAGGAAGGCTTTTTCGGCATGATCATCCCGAAGGAGTACGGGGGCCTTGGCTTCTCGGCCAAGGCGCAGTCGATGGTGCTGCAGAAGCTCTCCGCCAACGAAACGCTAATGGTCACCGTGGGCGTGCCCAACTCACTCGGCCCTGGCGAGCTTCTGCTCAAGTACGGCACCGAGGAGCAGAAGAATCACTACCTGCCGCGCCTGGCGGATGGCCGCGAGATTCCCTGCTTCGGCCTGACCGGCCCGCGTGCCGGCTCCGACGCCACGTCGCTGCCCGATACCGGCGTGGTCTGCAAGCAGACCGTCGATGGCAAGGAAGTGCTCGGCATCAAGCTGACCTTCGAAAAGCGCTGGATCACGCTGGCGCCGATCGCCACCGTCGTGGGCCTGGCATTCCGCCTGTTCGACCCGGAAAACCTGCTGGGTAACGAGGAAGATCGCGGCATCACCCTGGCGCTGATTCCCCGTGACACCGAGGGCATGGAGATCGGCCGGCGCCACCACCCGATCGGCAGCCCCTTCATGAACGGCCCGATCAAGGGCGTGGACGTGTTCGTGCCGCTGGACACCATCATCGGCGGCGAAAAGATGATCGGCCAGGGCTGGCGCATGCTGGTCGAGTGCCTCTCCATCGGGCGCTGCATCACCCTGCCTTCCGGCGCCACCGGCACCGCCCGCTATGCGCTCGGCTGGAGCGGCGGCTTCACCCGCGTGCGCCGTCAGTTCAACGTGCCGGTCGCCGAAATGGAAGGCGTGCAGGAGCCGCTGGCGAAGATGGCCGCGCTTGGCTACATCGCCCAGGCCACGGTCTACCAGACCGCCAACCTGATTGATCACGGCGAGAAACCCGCCGTGCCCTCGGCGATCCTGAAAAGCCAGCTCACCGAGTTCCAGCGCGAGATCCTCAGCCACGCCATGGACGTGCACGGCGGCAAGGCGGTGACGCTCGGCCCGCGCAACTACCTGGGCATCGGCTACAGCGCCAACCCGGTGGCGATCACCGTGGAAGGCGCCAATATCATGACGCGCAACCTGATGATCTTCGGCCAGGGCGCGATTCGCTGCCATCCTTACGTGCTCGAGGAGCTCGCCGCCAAGGACGCGAACGACGAGAAGGCCTTCGACACGGCGTTCTTCAAGCACGCCGGCCTGATCTTCGGCAACGCCGCCCGGGCGCTGACGCTGGGGATCGGTATCGGCAAGCCATCGGTACCCTTTGACGCACCGGCCGCGGCCTACGCTCAGGACATCGCGCGGCTCTCCGCCGGCTTTGGGCTGTGCGCCGATGCGGCCATGGCGAGCCTCGGCTCGGCGCTCAAGAAGCGCGAGATGCTCTCGGCGCGCCTGGGCGACGTGCTGTCGAATCTGTACCTCGCCTCGATGGTGCTCAAGCAGTGGCAGGCCGGCGACAAGGTCGAAGGCGAAGAGGCACTGTTGCACTACAGCTGCCGCTTTCTGCTGCACCGCGCAGAACAGGCCTTTGTCGAGATCTTCGACAACCTGCCCAACCGGGCGCTGGGCGGCGTGTTGAACGCCGTGGTGATGCCCACGGGCCGCCGCTGGAACAAGCCCCACGACGATTTCGCCCGCGACATCGCCCACCGGGTCTCCACCCACAGTGCGCTTCGCACCAAGCTTCTGCACAACACCTGGGATCAGGACGACGGCGAGCAGCGCAATCCGTTGGCGCGCTACAACGCCCTGCTGGTCGAGTACGAGCGTGCCGAGAAGATCTACCGCACCGTGAACAAGGCCTACGCCAAGGGAGAGCTTCCGCAAACCGCGCTGCATCCCGAAGCGCGCATCGAGGCGGGCCTTGCCACAGGCATCGTCAGCGAGGAGGACGCGGCGTTCATGCGCACCTTCGAGAAGGAGGTGCTCGAAATGCTCACCGTCGACGACTTCGCCTATGACACCTTCGCCACCGACAAGTCGACGCTGATCGACCACAATCCGGCGCCCAAGGCTGCGCCGATCAACTTCGATGAGAGCGTCAAGTAAGCTCTATCCTCGTCGACAGCCGGCCCGCGGGCCGGCTTTTTTGTAGCTGTCATTAAAGTAACTCGAGAGGTGGATAGCCTCGAACCCATCAGCGCTCGGCGTGACGTTGTCGAACGATAATGGTTACGCGTTGAATGTTCGAAAACGATCATCTATAGTTTCGTTATTGAAAATACAGCGCGCAATGCTTGCGACGCCCGACCTGACGGACCCCGCCATGACGCTTCGAACCCGCAATCTCGAAAGACTTCCCCAAGAAGAGTACGACGCGCTGATCATCGGCGGCGGTATCAACGGTGCCGCCGCCGCCGCCGCGCTTTCAGGCAAGGGGGCGAAGGTCGCGCTGATCGATCGTGGCGATTTCGCCGGCAGCACCAGCATGCACTCCTCGAACCTGGTGTGGGGCGGCATCAAGTACATGGAGAGCAACGACTTCGCACTGGTGAGAAAGCTCTGCAAGAGCCGTAACCACCTGATCAAGAGCTACCCCTCCACGGTCAAGGAAATTCGCTTTCTGACCACTATCGCCAAGGGCTTTCGCCACTCGCCCTGGTACCTGTGGGCGGGTACCTGGCTCTACTGGCTGATGGGCAACGGCTTCACGAAACGCCCGAAACTGCTGTCGCCGAAGAACATCAAGCAGGAAGAACCGATCATCAGGATCGATGGCGCCGTGGGCGGCTTCGAGTACTCGGATGCCTATCTTTACGATAACGACGCCCGGTTCGTGTTCAACTTCGTCCGCCAGGCGATGAATTTCGGCGCCGTGGCGGCCAACTACGTGGAGTCGCTCGGCGCCGAGCGCCAGGGCGAGCAGTGGGTCACCCGCGCGCGCAACGTGATGGATGGCAGCACCTTCGAGATCCGCTCCAAAGTGCTGATCAACGCTGCCGGCCCCTGGGTGGATGCGCACAATACCCTCACACACCAGAACACGTCCCACCAGCACATCTACTCCAAGGGCATTCACCTGATCGTGCCGCAGCTCACGAAAGAGAAGCGCGTTCTGGCCTTCTTCGCCGACGACGGGCGGCTTTTCTTCGTGATTCCGATGGGCAACCGTACCTGCATCGGCACGACCGACACCCATATGGAGCATCCGAACGCCGAGGTCACCCGGGAAGACGTCCAGTTCGTTCTCGAAAACATCAACAAGCGCCTGACCCTGAAGACCCCGCTCACCGAGGACGACATCATCTCGACACGCTGCGGCGTGCGCCCGCTGGCGGTGAAGGCGGACAAGGGCGAGAAGCGCGATTTCCTGCAGCTTTCGCGCAAGCACGTGATCGATACCCACCGCGAGACCGCGCACATCAGCATCTTCGGCGGCAAGCTCACCGACTGTTTGAACGTGGGCGAGGAGATCGCCGACGAGCTCGAGTCACTGGGGGTGACACTCGATGCCTCGCAGACCCTGTGGTACGGCGAGCCGGGCGCAGAGGTGAAAACCAGATTCGACGAAAAGGCCAAGGCGATGGGGCTCGACGCGCTGACGCCGGCGACCTCGACGGAGGCGCTGTCGTCGCGCCTGTGGCGCCGCTACGGCAACGATGCCTTCGCCCTGCTCGACCGAATCGCCGAAGACGCCACCCAGGCCGAGGTGCTCATCGAAGGCACCGAGTACCTGCGCTGCGAGATCGAGTACGCCCGCGAGCACGAGATGATCACCGAGCTCGAGGATTTCCTGCGCCGACGCGCCAAGATTTCGATGGTGGTTCACCGTGACGAGCTCGAACGCTCCGAAGGGCTCAAAAAGGCCTGCGACGTGCTGTTCGGCGACGAGGCCGAAAAGCGCCGGGCCACCTACTTCGCGCAGAACCCGGACACCACGACACCGTCGCCTGCCCCGGAGCAGGCATGAAAAAAAGCCCCCGAACGGGGGCTTTAAGCTTACTCTTGCTCCTCGCAGGCGGCCTGGGCGTCGCCGGCGAGCACCTCCTCCCAGGCCTGCTCGATGGAGTAGCCGACCCGGTTGTCGATGGTATCGATCACCTCGACGGCCTGCTGGAGCGACTGCTGGCTCTTGAGCGCCAGCACCAGCCGGGCGAGATCCTGCTTGCTGAAGGCGTTGGCGATCCGGTCGGCCTGCTGGTTCAGTTCGATGCAGTTCATAAACCACCTCGTGTGTTGTTCACGACCTTGACGTTCTAGTGGCTGCGCGCCGGGGGTGAGGCGCGGACGACCGCCTGGCGGTGGGCTCGGCGATGTCCTGCGTTACGCTCTAGCTTATAAAGCGTCCCTGTCGGGCTTCCTGGGTGACTGCATGAAGCCATTTAGCCACTATGGTGCATGGCAGCATCGCTCACCATTGATCATTGGCAGTGGCAATGGTTGTAGCTCGACGACAAAAGAGGCCTTCAGCGTCCATTCTTGTCGGCCACTTTCAGAGAAGCGCTTTGACCTGGAAGCAAGCGACGAAAAAGCCGCCCGAAGGCGGCCTCGCAACGCATCGGCATCACGCCACGTGGAGCGTCACGTCATGTTCGATCAACAACCGACGAATCGCCTCCGGCGGCTGACGATCGGTGAACAGCGCGTCGAGCTGGGCCAGATTGCCCTGGCGCACCACCGGATTGCGATGAAACTTCGAGTAG
>NZ_JAMZBD010000216.1:0-5213 GCF_024158685.1 Halomonas sp. 707D4
GCCCTGCGCGAGGCCATTTGCGTGCGCGCCGTTCTCGCTGCGCGTGGCGCGCACGCAAATGGCCTCGCGCAGGGCATCGTCGAGCACCACCTCGGCCTCGCGGTGGCGCGCCCGAATGCGACGGGCCAGCGTGTCGAGCTTGGCCGCGACGATGTCGCGCAGCGTGTCGCCAGACAGCGGCAGGTAGGGCACCACTTCCATGCGCGCCAGAAGCGCCGGCTTGAAGAAGTCCGCCAGCACCGGATAGAGGGCGTCATCAAGGGCGGCGGGGTCGGCGTGATGGCGGTTGATCTGCTCGAAGCCCAGGTTCGAGGTGAGGAAGAACAGCACGTTCTTGCAGTCGATCAGCCGCCCTTCGCCGTCGGCCAGCTCGCCCTTGTCGAAGGCCTGATAGAACAGGTTGAGCACGTCCGGGTGGGCCTTTTCCACCTCGTCGAGCAGTACCACCGAGTAGGGGCGCTTGCGGATCGCCTCGGTCAGAAGCCCGCCTTCGCCGAAGCCGACGTAGCCCGGCGGCGAGCCGATCAGCCGCGAGACGGTGTGCTTCTCCTGGTACTCGGACATATTGATGGTGGTCAGAAACTCGCGCCCGCCGTAGAGCTGCTCGGCGATCTGCACCACGGTTTCGGTCTTGCCCACGCCGCTGGGTCCGGCGAGCAGGAACGCGCCGAGCGGACGCCCCGGCCGACGCAGGTCCGCCCGCGCGGTGAGCAGGTGACGGTGGATGCGCTCGATGGCCACGTCCTGGCCCTTGATGAGCCGACCCAGATGCTCGGGCAGCTCGGTCAGGCGGGTCAGCTCGTCGCTGGTCATGCGCTCGACGGGCACCCCGGTCCAGTCGCCGATCACCTGGGCAATCTGCGCCTCTTCGACGCTCGGGTTGACCAGCGCGAAGGCGTGCTGCAACTGCTGCAGTTCGGCCTCGCGCTCGGCGAGCTCGGCGTGAAGCGCCTGGGTATCGCTCTCCGGTTCGGCGTCGAGCAGCTGGCGATGCAGGGCGACGATGGCGTCGACGCAGTCGCGCTGCGCCTGCCAGGCCGCCTCCAGCGTGGCGAGCTCCTCCTCGAGCCCGGCCAGGCGCTCTTTCAGCGCCTCGAGCCGGGCGGGCTCCTGGGTGCGGCCCAAGAGGGTCTCGCGGGCGAGCTGGTCGCGCTCGCGCACGGCGGCGACATGTTCGCTCTTGAGATGGCTCAGCTGGCGCGGCGGGGTATCCAGCGCCTGGGCCAGGCGCGTGCAGGCGGTGTCGAGCACGTCGATCGCCTTGTCCGGCAACTGGCGCCCGGCCAGGTAGCGCGCCGAGAGCGCGGCGGCGGCGCGCAGGCCGCTGTCGCCGATCAGCACGCCGTGGGCGCGCTCGTAGACGTCACGCAAGCCGCGCAGGATGACCAGCGCCTGGTCGATGCTCGGCTCGGACAGCGCCACGGGCTGGAAGCGCCGCGACAGCGCCGGGTCCTTCTCGAAGTACTTCTTGTACTCGCGCCAGGTGGTGGCGGCGATGGTCTTGAGCTCGCCCCGGGCCAGGGCCGGCTTCAGCAGGTTGGCCGCGTCGCCGCCGCCCTCCTGGTTGCCGGCGCCGATCAGCGTGTGGGCCTCGTCGATGAACAAGAGAGTGGGCCGCGCGGCGCCCTTGACCTCGTCGATCACCGCCTTGAGGCGCTTCTCGAACTCGCCCTTGACCGCGGCGCCGGCCTGGAGTGCGCCCAGATCCAGGGTCAAAAGCTCGACCCCGGCCAGCGCCGCCGGCACCTGGCCCGCCACGATGCGCGCGGCCAGGCCCTCGACCACCGCGCTCTTGCCCACCCCCGCATCACCGACCACGATCGGGTTGTTCTTGCGCCGTCGCCCCAGGATATCGAGCATCTGGTCGATCTCCGGGTCGCGGCCGAGCACCGGGTCGTTCTCGCCCCGGCGCGCCTGCTCGGTGAGCGAGGTGGCAAAGCGCGCAAGCGCGCTGTCGTCGCCAGCGGGAAGCTTTCGCGCCGACGCATCCGTGGCCTCCTGCGGGGCTTCGGCGGAGTCCGCGGTCAGCGCGTCGAGGCGCCGGCGCAGGTTTTCGCGATTGATGTCGGCGAGCAGCCGCCGCGAACCCGGGCCGAGATAGCGCTCCGGCGTATGCAACAGCGCAGTGAAGATCGCCCCGCTCCTGAGCGTTGCGTGCTGGTACTCGGTGGCGGCGAGAAGCCAGGCATCCTGCAGAAGCTCGACCAGCAGCGGCGAGAAGCTCGGCGTGGCCACCTCCATGGCGCGCGGCGGGCGGGTCTCCTCGGCAAGCGCTGCGCGCAGCGCCTCGACCTCCACGTCCATCTGCTCGCACAGCAGGCGCACGTCGCACAAGGGCTGGTCGAGCAGCGCCTGGAGCAGGTGGGCAGCGGTGACTTCCGGCGCTTCCTGCTGGGCACACAGTACGGCGGCCTGTTCGAGACCTTGCCTGGCGATCGCGTTGAGCCGGTCGATCAGCGCCGGCAGCTCTACCCTGAGCATGGCATCTCCTAGCGGTAAAGTTGGTTGAGAAGCGTGGTGATCTGCTCGGCCTGCTGGTCGAGCGAGTAGGCAAAGCCCCAGTACACCGCCACCATGGCCACGCCGAACAGCGTGAAGATGCCCCAGATGGGGAAACTGCCCCCCCGGCGCCGGCGACCCTTGACCACGTTGTCGAGCGGATGGGTGAGCGTGTCCTCACCGACCGGCTCGAGCGAGGAGAGCTGATCGCCGAGGGCGCGCACGATCTGTTCGTACTCGTCGCGACCGTGGGACATCACCCGGTAGCGCCCCTCGAACCCCAGGCACAGGCAGAGATAGATGAAGGCCAGCATGTCGCGGTAGCGCTTGGGTTCCTGCTGCAGCCGAGCAAGGATCGAGAACACCTTCTCGCCGCCCCAGGTCTCGTTGTGAAAGCGGGTGAGCAGCGAGTGCTCCGCCCACTTGCTCTGGCGCCCCCAGGGCATGCCCATGACCGCCTCGTCGATGAACGAGCACAGCACGTAGCGGTAGGCCAGCAGCGTCGCCCGGTCGTAGCCCTGCTCGGTCAGCTCGATCTCGATGGCGGCGATCTCGTCGACCACCTGGCGGTAGAGGCGCTCGACGTCGGCGACGTGATCGAGCTGGCGCACCCGCACCACCATGCCCAAGAGGCTTCCGGCGGCGTCGACCAGCGGGTTGAGGTTGTGCCCGCGCAGCCGGAACCAGTAGTCCTCGTCGGCGTCGAGCTGCTCGGCGTGGCTGTGGATCAGGTGCTCGAGCCCGCGTTCGTTGATCAAGTCCTCGTGGCGCCCTTTCATCGCCGCGCGGTTCGTCGTGTTCTGCCCATCGGTCGCTAGCTGTTGCATGGTTTAACTCCTGATCGCCCAGAACTGCATTTCCAGGCCCGGGAACTCCCCGGCCACGTGGAACGCGAAGCCGCTGGCGCCATCGAGCATGCTCCAGGCCTCGCTCTGGCGATCCAGCTGGAAGTAGGTGTAGCCGGCGTGGTAGGGCAGCTCTCGCGGCGCCACCGGCAGCGGCTCGAGCGGAACGCCCGGCAGCTGCAGGCTGATGAGGTCGCGAATGCGCTCGACGCTGGCCACCTTGGTCTGCTGCAGGAACAGCTTGCGCAGGCGCTCGCCCGGCATGTCGGCGCGCACCGCGAGGATGAACTCCGCGGATTCGATCAGACCGCTGTCGGAGAGCGGCGCGACCAGCAGGCCGAAGCGGCGCGACTGCAGCTGGATCGCCACTGCGCGGGGCTCGAGCACCGTGGAGAGCGCCTGGCGCAGCATCTTCATCAACGGCCTGAAGGCGCGCTCCGGGTGATCGTGGTCGTAGGCCGGGCACTCCGGCGGCAGACGCGATTCGTCGGTGAAGGTGATCAGCTCGCAGGCGATCTCGTGCATGGTGTCGTAGAGGCGCTCCGGGTGGAGCTGGCCCAGGCGTGCCAGGTGCTGAAAGCGCGGCTGGGCGCGGTTGAGAAGCTGCAGCAGCATGAAGTCGGCGACGTCCGCCACTCCCGCCTGGTGGGGCGTGGAGAGGCGCTGGGCGATGTTGCGTGCGCGTTCGCGCATCAGCCCCGCCATCTCGCCGACGAAGCGCTGAAGGCCCGGCGCCGCCTGGACGTTCAAGAGCGTCGGCAGGAACTGTTCGTCGAGCACCAGGCTGCCATCCGGGCGGCGCTCGACGATGCGCGCCACCGCCAGGCACGCGTAGCCGCTGCGGTCGTCGCGCTCGAGCAACAGCCTGGGCGAGACGCGAGCGACCTCGAGCTCCGCCGTGGCGCCCTCCTGGGAGTGCAGGTCGCGCACGCTGCGCGTGGTCATCCGGTAGCGTGCGGGCAGGTCGTCCTCGGGCCAGCGCACCTCGCCGACGCCGTCGGTGGCGAGCGGAATGCCCAGGTAGACCACTTGGTTGGTGAGGCTGGCGTCAGCGACCTCGAGTGCGGCGGGCTCCAGATCGTCCCCGGGCAGATGGAACGCCACGCCGTCCGGCATCACGCCGCTGGCACGACTCAGGGCGATGCGCCCGAAGCTCAGGAATTCCTGATTGAGCTCGAGAGCCAGAAAGCCGTAGAGATAGTGACTCACGCCCTTGAGCCGCGTATCCAGGAGCCCTTCGAGGCTTCGCTGCTGCTGCTGGAAGTGCTGGGGCTTGATGAACAGCCCCTCGCTCCAGACCACACGATTGCGACTGGCCATTACTCCTCCTTCCTTAGCTCGACTTCGCTGTCACGGAGGTGAACGAGCAGGTGATAGTGTTCGGCGCGGCTTTTCACCTTCACGATCTTTTTCCACTCGGCCTCGTTGGGGGTGGCGTAGAAGGCGATCAGCCCGATGTAGCGCGTCTGTTCGTCGATCTCGAAGGGCTCGTAGAACTTCCACTGGCCCGGCAGCAGCGTGAAGTCGTCGTGGGCCAGGTAGTTGGTGCCCAGCACCTCCTCCAGGTCCGCGCCGAGCTGGCCCATGTCTGCGGCCATCAGCATCGAGTCGTCCTTGAGCTGCAGAAGCTGGAAGCGCAGCGGCGTTCCTTCGCCCTCGACGTTGGGGTT
This sequence comes from Halomonas sp. 707D4, assembly GCF_024158685.1. Lineage (NCBI taxonomy): Bacteria > Pseudomonadati > Pseudomonadota > Gammaproteobacteria > Oceanospirillales > Halomonadaceae > Halomonas > Halomonas sp. 707D4. The sequence continues at coordinate 5,015 of NZ_JAMZBD010000216.1, forward strand.
GACGTCCGGCTCGGCGACCATGCTCAGATCGACCAGCGTCGGGCGATCCTCCGGGTAGCCCACCGGAATCGACGGGTCGCGAATGACCTGCCAGGACTTGCTTGCGGCCTCCCGGGTCGAGGCGCAGCCGGCAAACAGCATGCACAGGCAGGCAACGCCTGCAAGCCGTGCGAACGTGGCGGTGCTCATGGCGTTTCCC
>NZ_JAMZBD010000217.1:0-5194 GCF_024158685.1 Halomonas sp. 707D4
CGGTAGTATGGCAGGAGGCCGGCAACCGCCTGCACGCGCAGAAGGCGCTGATGGAGTTTCTGCTGCTGGGTCGCGTCGAGTGACGCACAGGGCGCCCGAGACGCGGGCGCCCTAACTCATCCTGGCGATCGTCGCCCATAAAAAAAGCTCCGTCGATGACGGAGCTTTTTTGGAATCTGGTGGAGCCTAGCGGGATCGAACCGCTGACCTCAACACTGCCAGTGTTGCGCTCTCCCAGCTGAGCTAAGGCCCCTTTTTCCATCACTCGAACGACTCTCTGGCCTCCGAGTGCGCGGCGAATATTAAAGCAGGAATGGAACTTGGTCAAGACCTCAATGACAAATCGATTTACTAATTCTCCTTTGTCACAAGCTATGGCACTCTATAGGTTAACGTGCTAAGCGACAGCTGGAATTCGTGACTTTACGCAGGAGCGACCCTTTTGATCAACGTACTGATCGCCGATGATCACCATCTGGTGAGAACCAGTATCGCGCACCTGCTCAACGAAGAGAGCGATATCACCATTGCCGGCGAAGCTGACGATGGCGAAGGTGCCGTTTCACTGTGCCGGGAGCTCAAGCCCGACCTGGTGCTGATGGACATTCGCATGCCAGGCATCGGCGGGCTCGAGGCGACGCGCCGCATACGGCGCACCATGAAGGACGTGCGCGTGCTGATCCTCACCGCGTACATGGAGGACGGCATCCTGCGGCGCATGCTGGCAGCGGGCGCCTCGGGCTTTCTCAGCAAGGGCGCGGACGCCGTCGAGATGACCGAGGCGATTCGCCAGGTCTTCAACGGTGGCCGCTACGTCAGCCAGGAGATCGCCCAGCGCCTGGCGCTGTCTCATTTCACCGAAGAGGATAGCCCCTTCAAGGCGCTCTCCCCGCGCGAGATGCAGATCGCCCTGATGATCGTCAACTGCCAGCGGGTACAGGACATCTCCGACCGACTCCACCTGAGCCCCAAGACGGTCAACACCTACCGCTACCGACTGTTCGAGAAACTCGAGGTGGCCGGCGACGTGGAACTGACGCACCTGGCGCTGCGCCACGGACTGGTGGAGGGCTTTGACGCACGCGAAGTATAGTCCTACCATCCAAGCCCTCCCCCTGCTCCTCTAGTGCCTTCTATGACTTTCGATGCCAAGCAATTCTTGAGCTCGGTAAGCACCGCCCCCGGTGTTTACCGCATGCTCGACGATCAGCAGAACACGCTCTACGTCGGCAAGGCGAAGCGGCTCAAGGCGCGCCTGGCGAGCTATTTTCGCGGTCAGCTCAACACCAAGACCCAGGCGATGGTGGCGCGCATTGCCGATATTCAGGTCACCGTCACGCGCAGCGAGACCGAGGCACTGCTGCTCGAGCAGACGCTGATCAAGGAGTTGCGCCCGCCCTACAACATCCTGTTGCGCGACGACAAGTCCTATCCCTTCGTCTTCGTCACCGACCGACACCCCTATCCGGCACTCGAGTACAAGCGCGCCCGCCAGCGCCGGGGCGACGGCCGCTACCTGGGTCCCTACCCGAGCAGCGGCGCGGTCAAGGAGAGCCTGACGCTGATGCAGAAGATCTTTCGCATCCGCAACTGCGAGGACAGCGTGTTCGCCAACCGCAGCCGGCCCTGCCTGCAGTACCAGATCGACCGCTGCACCGCCCCCTGTGTGGATTACATTTCGCAAGAGGAGTACGCGCGCGACGTCGAGCACGCCGTGATGTGCCTGGAGGGCAAGAGCGACGACGTCACCCAGGCGCTGAGCGATCAGATGGAGGCGGCGAGCAAGGCGCTGGACTTCGAGGAGGCCGGCCGCCTGCGCGATCAGATCCTCAGGCTGCGCCAGCTCCAGCAGCGCCAGTTCGTCGACAACGAACGCGGCGACGCCGACATCTTCGCCCTCGCCCACCGCCCGGGTGCCCAGGGCATTTCGATCATGAGCATCCGCGATGGCCGCCTTCTCGGCGCGCGCCACCACACGCCGAAGAACGACCTGGAGCTCTCCGACGAGATGCTCTTGACCGAGGTGGTCAGCCAGTACTATTTCGGTCAGCCGCACAACGTGCCGACGGAAGTGATCACCAGCCACGCGCTGATCGACAGCGCCCTGATCGCCGACGCGCTGAGCGAGCAGGCCGGCAGGAAAGTGCGCGTGGCGCATCAGGTACGCGGCCACCGCGCCCAGTGGCAGCACCTGGCGATGACCAATGCCGAACAGCAGCTCGCCTCGCAACTGGCCAACAAGACCCAGCTCGCCCAACGCTTCGAAGCCCTGCAGAAGGCGCTGGGGCTTGCACGGACACCGGAGCGGCTGGAGTGCTTCGACATCAGCCACAGCCACGGCGAGGCGACCGTGGCCTCCTGCGTGGTGTTCGACCAGCAAGGCCCACGCAAGAGCGACTACCGCCACTTTCGCATCGAGGGCGTGGCGGCGGGCGATGACTACGCCGCCATGCAACAGGCGCTGACGCGACGCTTGAAACGGGTCAAGAGTGGCGAGGCGACGGCCCCGGACATCCTGATCGTCGACGGCGGCAAGGGGCAGCTCAACATGGCTCGCGGCGTGATCGAGGAGCTCGGAGTGAGCGGTATCATGCTGCTGGGCGTTGCCAAGGGCACCACCCGCAAGGCCGGGCTCGAGACGCTGTTCGTGGAAAGCAGCGATCAGGCGCTGCCGCTCGATCCCGCCTCGCCGGCGCTGCACCTGATCCAGCACATTCGCGACGAATCGCACCGCTTCGCCATTGCCGGGCATCGTGCCCAGCGCGACAAGGCCCGGCGCACCTCGACGCTGCAGGACATTCCCGGCGTCGGCCCGAAACGCCGGCGTGAGCTGCTGCGCTTCTTCGGCGGTCTGCAGGGGGTACAGAAGGCAAGCCAGAGCGAGCTCGCCCGCGTGCCCGGCATCAGTGCAGCCATGGCGGCCACGATCTATCAAGCACTCAACGGATAAAGCCCCGCTTGGCATGGATGCCACCGGCCAAGGCGGATAGAATGGTCGTACACACGTTCGACTTCCTGACTCTCCAGCAAGGATCGCGCCCTGCGATGAACATACCCAACATACTGACCCTGGCAAGAATCGTCTTCATTCCGCTTCTGGTGGTGCTGTTCTACTTGCCTTACAGCTGGAGCATGCCGCTGGCGGCGATCCTGTTCGCCCTGGCCTCCATCACCGACTGGCTGGATGGGTATCTGGCCAGGCTCTGGAACCAGTCGACGCCCTTCGGCGCCTTCCTGGACCCGGTAGCGGACAAGCTGATGGTCGCCGTGGCCCTGGCACTTCTGATCGAGCGCTTCGACACCATGCTGCTCACCCTGCCGGCGCTGGTGATCATCGGCCGCGAGATCGTCATTTCCGCCCTCAGGGAGTGGATGGCGGAGATGGGCAAGCGCGGCATGGTCGCGGTCTCCTGGATCGGCAAGCTCAAGACGACCCTGCAGATGGTGGCGCTGCTGGTGCTGCTCGCCTTCCCGCCGGGCCACGAGCTGGCCCAGCTGGGCGTGGGCATTCTCTACGTCGCGGCGATCCTCACGCTCTGGTCGATGTTCCAGTACCTGCGCGCCGCCTGGCCGCACCTCAGCCGCTCGATGTAGCGTGACGAGCGAAAAGCTATCTCATTGTACGCACTGGCCATTTTGGCGTTGACAAGCCGGCGTTAGTGCGTATAATTCGCCCTCGAGTCAAGCGGGAATAGCTCAGTGGTAGAGCATCGCCTTGCCAAGGCGAGGGTCGGGAGTTCGAATCTCCTTTCCCGCTCCATTCAAGCAAACAGTAATGGATCTGACTTCAAGGCTGGATGGCAGAGTGGTTATGCAGCGGACTGCAACTCCGTGTACGCCGGTTCGATTCCGACTCCAGCCTCCATATCTCCTGTAGCAGCGCTCCCCATCCTGGATTCGAGTGCTGCTATACCGCCCGGATGGCGAAATCGGTAGACGCAAGAGACTTAAAATCTCTCGGGGGTAACCCCGTGCCGGTTCAAGTCCGGCTCCGGGCACCACTATTCTCCCGCGCCGTCGATTGCCTCACCCCCTACCGTTTTACCTGTGCGTCGCCGTACTCCTCATACTTTCCCTTTCTCGCCAAGCGTTTCTGGCCACGCTACCATAGCGGCCTCCATATCCATCGCGCGCGAGGAATCGATCATGGCTCGACCTTCCACCGGCGTGCTGATCATCGGTCGCGGCGTCGCCGGATTGACGCTCGCCCTCGGCATTGCCGATCACCTCGCGGTGACACTCATCGGCCCCGCCGACCGTGACCGAGGGGCGAGCCGCTGGGCCCAGGGCGGTATCGCTGCGGTGCTGGCCGCCGACGATAGCGTGGAGCGTCACGTGCAGGACACGCTGATCGCAGGCGATGGCTTGTGCGACGAGGATGCGGTGCGCTTTTGTGTCTCGCAGGGTCCCAAGGCGATCGACTGGCTGATCGACCAGGGCGTGCCCTTCACCCTCGATGAGACGCCGGGCACCCTGCCCTACCACCTGACCCGTGAAGGCGGACATAGCGCTCGGCGCGTCATCCACGTGGACGACGCCACCGGCCGTGCGGTGGTGGATACGCTTTGCCGGCATGTCGACGAGCATCCGAACATTACCCGGCTCGACGATGTGGAGATTCTCTCGCTGCTTCAAGCGCCTTCCGGGCGCTGCGCCGGCGCCGAAGGCCTCGACGCCGACGGCGCGCCGGTAGTGCTCACCGCCCGCCACGTGGTGCTGGCCACGGGCGGTGCCAGTGGTCTCTATCCACACACGACGTCCTCTTCGCCCAGCGCCGGCGAAGGCATGGCGATGGCCGCCACGCTCGGCGCGCGGCTGGCGAACCTGGAGTTCCAGCAGTTTCATCCTACCTGCCTGTTCGACCCCGGCGGCCCCGCCTTCCTGATCAGCGAAGCGGTGCGCGGCGAAGGTGGCAAGCTGCTGAATGCCGCCGGCGAGCGTTTCATGCAGCGCGTCGACGAGCGCCTCGAGCTCGCACCGCGCGATATCGTTGCACGCGCCATTCACCGCGAAATCCAGCGAGAAGGCGTGGGTCACGTCTGGCTCGACCTGAGCACGCTCGCACAAGCGCGTATCCGCCACCACTTCCCCACCATCCTGAGCCACTGCGCCTCCCGAGGCATCGACATCCTGAGCGCCCCCATTCCGGTGGTACCCGCCGCCCACTACAGCTGCGGCGGGGTAAGCACCGACC
>NZ_JAMZBD010000218.1:0-5187 GCF_024158685.1 Halomonas sp. 707D4
GCCGATAGTCAACTCCGGGCACCGCCGGGCGGCTGGGCGCCGCCACGCGGGTGCCTCGCTTTCGCTCGTTACGCCGCGCCACGAAGTAAGTGCAGGCACATGCTGTCGCGCCGGTAAGCCGAAGGGCGCACCCGCGAAAGGCAGCGTGCAGCGCTGCGGCAGGTTGATGCAGCACGATCCGGGCGGCTGAGCGCCGTCACGCGGGTGCCTCGCTGTCGCTCGTTACGCCGCGCTACGAGTAAGTGCAGGCACATCCCGTAGCGCGGGTAAGCCGAAGGGCGCACCCGCGAAAGGCAGCGCAAAGCGCTGCTGAAGATAGAAGAGATAAAGAGGAGGGTCTTGCCTAACGCGCTAGAGCGGCGCTTTCTGGGGGCTATGCGCGGCGTGCAGGCGGGCGATGAGCTGGTCTTCCAGGGCGAAGCGTTCGGTAAGGCCCTTGGCGAGGCGGTCGAGCCAGGCGGGAAGCCGGGCGATATGCGCCTGGCAGCGCTCGATGCTGGCATAGTCCTCGTCGAATTCGAGCACCATGGCCGTGGACATCTCGAGGCGCTCGAGCAGCTTGTCGGCGATCGCCAGCGCACTTTCGTCCTCGAAGGCCTTGGCCTCCTTGGCAAGCTCGGGGTAGATCTCGAAATGCCCGGCGCTGATGTAATCCATCAAGAGTTCGCTGAAGGTGTCGATGCGCGTCTTGTCGACGCCTTCGAGCTCGGCATCGCAGGCTTCCTTGAGCTCGATGAAGCTGATCAGGAAGGTGCGCCGCTGCTCGAGCCAGCGGTCGATCAGGCTGTGTACGCCTCCCCATCGCTCCTGGGCATTCTTGCAGTTCTCAAGCATGGCGCTCTCCTGATCGGGACACTCGACAGGCCTAGACTCGCCTTTCCGCTAGAGCATGTCAATTACGCGACCGGGATTTTATTGCCCGCCGCCCGCACGTGGCGGGCGGCAAGGAGTGTCACCGTTTGAAGGCCAGCCAGAGAATGCGCAGTGCCGCGAGCGACAGGATCAGAAAGCCGATCAGGGTCCAGGCGGGAAGCGACAATCCCAGGAAGGTGAAATCGATCTCGGCACACTCGCCGGAGCCGGTGAGCACCAGAGAAACCACGTCGCGCAGGGGCAGGATGTCCATCATGTAGTCGAGCCCCGGGCCGCAGGAAGGCACTTCGCTTGCCGGCAGATGCTGGAGCCAGACGTGGCGCCCGGCGATGAAAGCGCCAGTGCCGATGCTGGCAAGCCCCAGCACGCCGTAGATCGCTTTCCCCACGCGCCCCTTGGGGTTGTGCAGCGCCGCCACCAGAAAGACGATGCCCGCCGCAATCACCGCGACCCGCTGGAAGATGCACAGCGGGCATGGCTCCAGCCCCACCACGTGCTCGAGCACCAGGGCAACGGTCATCATCAACACACAGAAGACAAACCCGGCCCAGGCGATGGGACGGATGGCGGATGGCTTCATTCTGATTCCTCGGGAGTAATGGCCGAAAAGGCGCGCATTTCGCGGGCTTTGGTGAAGTAGTGCGCGAGAAAATCGCCGAAGGATTCAACGTCGGCGGCTTCGATGTCGTGCTGCTGCTGGTGGGAGGTCTCGATCAACTGATCCAGCAGCGCCTGGCGCGAGCGCAGCATCGGGGTCGACTTCAGCGCCTCGCTCTGCTCTTTGGCCAGCGCCAGCAGCGTATCGCTGAGCGACCCCGAGCCCGCCTTGAGTCGCGCCAGCAGCTGGCCCGAAGGCGTGAGGTTCGGGTCACGCAGGCGCGGTGCGAGGGCATCGAGGGCGGCCTGGTGAGGCGCATTCTCCTCCACCGCGTCGAGCAGCCGGGCGACCTCGCCCATCTCGGCGAAGATCTGCTCGCCCCAGGCGGGCAGCGTGATCGCCTCGCCGTCGCGCATGAGCTCGAGCGCCGGATCACGGCCACGTTCGACCACCAGCCGGCGGTTGTCGTCGAGGCGGTCGCACTCCTCATCGGAGATCCAGGGGCTGTCGCTGAGCAGACACCAGAGCAGGAACACGTCGACGAAACGCATCTGGTCTTCGGTCACGCCAAGCGCATCGAAGGGGTTCAGGTCCAGACAGCGCACCTCGATATACTCGACGCCGCGCGCCTCGAGCGCCTGGCTCGGCGTTTCGTTGTGCTTGGCCACGCGCTTGGGGCGAATGTCGCTGTAGTACTCGTTCTCGATCTGCAGGATGTTGGCGTTGAGCTGGCGCCAGTCGCCGTCGGCGTTCACGCCGAGCTTCTCGTAGTCCGGCCAGGGCGAGGAGATGGCGTGGCGCAGCGTGTTGACGTAGTTCGACAGCGAGTTGAAGCAGATCTTGAGCTGCTCCTGCACCTTGTTCTGGTAGCCCAGGTCCGACATGCGCAGGGTCGTGGCGTACTCGGCATAGAGGGTGTCGTCGCCGATCGGCGTGAGCTTGTCCGGCACCCGGCCATCCGGCAGGAAGCTCTTGTCCACGGCGGGGGATGCGCCGAACAGGTACAGAAGCAGCCAGCTGTGACGGCGAAAATGGCGGATCATGCCGAAGTAGCGCGTCGAGCGGTAGTCGTTGAACGGGATGTTGGTGGCTTTCTCCAGCTCGCGCAGCGCGTGCCACATGTCCTCCGGCAGCGACACGTTGTAGTGCACGCCGGCGATCGCCTGCATGATGCGCCCGTAACGCACGTCGAGCCCCTTGCGGTAGACGTGCTTCATGGTGCCGACGTTGGAGGTGCCGTAGTCGGCGATCGGCACGCTGTCGTTGCCCGAGAGCCTGGAGGGCATGCTGCCCGGCCAGATCCACTCGTTATCGAGGTGCTGGTAGGTGAAGGTGTGCAGGTCCGACAGAAACGCCAGCGCCTCCTTGGGTTCCGAGTAGACCGGCGTGATGTACTCCAGCAGCGACTCGGAGTAGTCGGTGGTGATGTGCGGGTGGGTCAGCTTCGACCCGAGCGTTTCGGGGTGCGGCGTCTGGGCGATGTGACCGCCCGCATCGACGCGCAGGCCTTCCTTTTCCAGTCCACGCCGCAGGCGCCCCAGCCTGCCCAGCCGGGCGCTTGGCAGCAAGCGCTCGATCTGGGCAGTCAGCGATGCGGGCACAGTGAGAGGCTCAGCCAAAACGAACACTCCTTGTCTATAAGGCCTGCCGTGCAGGCCTGGATAAAATCTGCAGGAACCGCCATGGGGCCAGCCCTAGAAGGGCTAAGAATATGGCGCTATACGCTCAAACTTCAAGGCGCGCGACTATTTGCCCTGCTTGGCTTTCAACAGTGCCGCGCCAAGCGCCCCCATTCCGCCCTCCTGGGCGGGCCGCTCTCGGCCGCCGCGACCGCCTTTCTGGGCGCGCGGCGCCTTGCGGCCGTCTCCTTGGGAGCTCGACGGCTTCTGCTCGCTGTCGCTTTCGACTTCGTCGGACAGCCGCATGGAAAGCCCCACCCGCTTGCGCGGAATATCCACGCTCATCACCTTCACCGTGACGATGTCGCCGGCCTTGACCACGGTTCTCGGGTCCTCGACGTACTTCTCCGAGAGCGCCGAGATATGCACCAGGCCATCCTGATGTACGCCGATATCCACGAACGCACCGAAGTGGGTGACGTTGGTGACGGTACCTTCGAGCACCATGCCGAGCTTGAGGTCGGTGAGCTTCTCGACGCCTTCGCGGAACTCGGCGGCCTTGAACTCCGGGCGCGGGTCGCGGCCGGGCTTGTCCAGCTCCTTGAAGATGTCGCTGACCGTCGGCACGCCGAAGCGCTCGTCGGCGAAATCCGCAGGGTCGAGCGCCTTGAGCGCCTGGCGGTCACCGATCAGGTTTTTCACCTCGCGCCCGCTTTGGCTTGCGATGCGCTCGACCAGGGTATACGCCTCCGGGTGAACGCCGCTGGCATCCAGCGGGTTCTCGGCGCCCTGGATGCGTAGGAAGCCGGCACACTGCTCGAAGGTCTTCGGCCCCAGCCGGCTGACCTCGAGAAGCGCCTTGCGGCTCTTGAAGGCGCCCTGCTGGTTGCGCTGGGCGACGATGTTCTCGGCGATCACCGTGGAAAGCCCCGCCACCCGGGAGAGCAGCGCGCTGGAAGCGGTATTGAGATCCACACCCACCGCGTTCACGCAGTCCTCGATCACCGCCTCGAGGCTTTTCGAGAGCTGAAGCTGGGAAACGTCGTGCTGGTACTGACCCACGCCGATCGACTTCGGCTCGATCTTGACCAGCTCCGCGAGCGGGTCCTGCAGGCGCCGGGCGATGGAGACCGCACCGCGAATGGTGACGTCGAGATCCGGAAGCTCCTTCGAGGCGTACTCGGAGGCCGAGTAGACCGAGGCGCCCGCTTCGGACACCATCACCTTGCTCAAAGGCTGGTTCGGGGCCAGCGCTTTCACCAGCTCGCCGGCGAGCTTGTCGGTTTCGCGGCTGGCGGTGCCATTGCCCACGGCGATCAGCTCGACATTATGGCGCTTGATCAGTTTCGTGAGTTCGGAAAGCGACTCGTTCCAGCGGTTTTGCGGCGCGTGAGGGTAGATGGTCGCCTGATCGACGAATTGCCCCGTGGCGTCCACCACCGCCACCTTGCAGCCGGTGCGCAGGCCCGGGTCGAGCGCCAGCGTCACCTTCTGCCCCGCCGGCGCGGCCAGCAGCAGATCCTTGAGGTTGGCGGCGAAGACGTCGATGGCGGTCTGCTCCGCCTGCTCGCGAAGCCGACCGAGAAGCTCGGTCTCGAGCGCGGTGTAGAGCTTCACTCGCCAGGTCCAGCGCACCACTTCCATCAGCCACTTGTCCGCCGCGCGCCCTTCGTCGCGAATGCCGACCTGTCTGGCGATGGCGGCCTGGGCCGGGTGCACCGGCGCCTCGTCTTCACCGGGCAGGCGAATGGCCAGGCTCAGCACGCCTTCGTTGCGCCCGCGGAACATCGCCAGCGCCCGGTGAGAGGGCACCTTCGCGAGTTTTTCATCGTGTTCGAAGTAGTCGGAGAACTTGGCGCCTTCGTTGGCCTTGCCATCGAGCATGCGCGCGCTGAGCTCGCCCTCCTCCCAGAGCCGCTCGCGCAGCCGGCCGATCAGCTCCGGGTCCTCGGCGAAGCGCTCCATGAGGATCTGCTTGGCGCCGTCGAGAGCGGCCTTGGCGTCCTCGATGGCGGGCGTATCGCCCTCGGCGGCGCGCAGATACCCCTGTGCTTCGCTTTCCGGGTCGAGGGTCGGGTCGGCGAGCAAGGCATCCGC
>NZ_JAMZBD010000219.1:0-5184 GCF_024158685.1 Halomonas sp. 707D4
GGCGGGCGAGCTCGCGGATGTGCGACCAGTCGCCGAGCGCCGGGTTGACCTCGCGGTAGTGGATGACCGAAAAGCCGTCGTCGCTGCTCCAGGGAAAGAAAGGCAGCACGTGGACGCCGCTGATCACGCCGTCGAGGTGGCGGCGCAGGAAGTCGCCAAGCACCGTCAGCGGCGGGGTGTCGTCGGCGACGATGGAGTCACCGTAGCTGATCACCCACTGATCCTTCTCGCTCCAAAGTGGTGCGTTGCGCTCGCCGTCCGTCACCCGGCGAGCCTTTGTCACCGGAGTGCCGTCCTGGCTCTCGCCGCGCGCGCGAGCCTCGCGAAAGTACGCCACGTGCTGGCCGATACGCCGCGCCACCTCATCGGCGCGCTCGCCGTACAGGTGAACGAGGTAGCGATGGAGCGTCTGTTCGAAGTGGGTCATGGGCGCCTCCTGCGAGGTGTTTCAAGGGCAAGGTAACAAACGCTGCAGCTTGTGTGCCAAATCGTTACAATGCTAGGTTAAGGCCGCGTTAAATAAAAAGGGTGGGCCCGTGGCGCCCTTTTTGATAACGCGATCCGACGCCCCACGTTACTATCACTGCTCTCATCATAGGTTGACGGCCATGCATTGCCCTTTTTGTGGTGCCAACGATACTCGGGTGACCGATTCGCGCCTGGTGGCCGATGGCGATCAGGTACGTCGGCGCCGGCAGTGCGCCAGTTGCCAGGAGCGTTTCACCACCTATGAAACCGCCGAGCTCATCATGCCGCGCGTGGTGAAGTCCGATGGCTCCCGGGAAACCTTCGACGAGCGCAAGCTGCGCGCCGGCATGCTGCGCGCGCTCGAGAAACGCCCGGTCAGCGCCGAGGCGATCGAGGCCTCCGTCGAGCGCATTCGCCAGTCGCTGCGCGCCCAGGGCGAGCGCGAGGTGAACGCTCGCGATATCGGCGAGGCGGTGATGAAGGCGCTCAGCGGGCTCGACCAGGTCGCCTACATCCGCTTCGCCTCGGTCTACCGCAAGTTCCAGGATCTCGACGAATTCCGCGCCGAGATCGACCGGCTGGCGCAGACCCCGAAAGGCGAGAAGAGCTGATGCAAGACCTGACCACGCATGATAGCGCCTACATGGCCCGCGCCATTGCGCTTGCGCGCAAGGGGCTCTACACCACCGATCCCAACCCCCGGGTGGGCTGCGTGATCGTGGCTGACGAGGGAGCCTGCGCCCGTATCGTCGGCGAAGGTTTCCATGTGCGGGCCGGCGAAGCCCACGCCGAGATCCACGCCCTGAACGCTGCAGGCGCGCACGCGCGCGGCGCTACCGCCTACGTGACCCTCGAGCCCTGCTCGCATACCGGGCGCACCGGCCCCTGCGCCGTGGCGCTGGTCGAGGCCGGCGTTGCCCGCGTGGTGGTGGCGATGGTCGATCCCAACCCCCAGGTGAGCGGGCGTGGCATCGCGCTGCTCGAGCAGGCCGGCATCCGCGTGGAGGTGGGGCTGCTCGAAGACGAGGCGCGGGCGCTCAACCCCGGGTTCGTCTCGCGCATGAGCCGGGGCCTGCCTTTCGTGCGGCTCAAGATGGCCATGAGCCTGGATGGGCGCACCGCCATGGGCTCGGGGCAGTCGCAGTGGATCACCGGGCCCGAGGCGCGCCGCCAGGTGCAGCGCCTGCGCGCCCGGTCGAGCGCGATCCTGTGCGGGGTGGAGTCGGTGATCATGGACGACTCGCGCCTGACCCTGCGCCCGGAGCAGCTCGGGCTCCCCGACGGCGAGGCCACCGCTCGCCGCCAGCCGCTTCGCGTGATCATGGATTCCACCCTGCGCCTGCCGCTGGCCGCCGCGTGCCTGCGCGAGCCGGGCCAGACGCTGGTGATCACCACCGACGCGCACAGCGAAGAGAAACGCCGCAAGCTCGAGGCGGCCGGTGCGCACATCCACGTGATGCCCGCCTACCGGGCTGGGCGGGTGTCGCTGGCCGACATGCTGCGCTTTCTGGCAAGCAACCATCAGGTCAACGAGGTGCTGGTGGAAACCGGTGCCACGCTCGCCGGTGCCCTGCTCGATGCCGGGCTGGTCGACGAGCTGCAGCTTTTTGTCGCGCCCACGCTCATGGGCGGCGAGGCGCGGCCGCTGTTCGCCCTGCCGGGGCTGACCGAGATGGCGGATCAGAAGCGCCTGGACATACAGGACGTGCGCGCCGTGGGCCGCGACTGGCGCATCATCGCAACACCCGTCGAGCGCGCCGCTCAGGCGCCGGGCACGTAAAATCTGGCGCGCGCGGGGCAGTCAAGGTACCCTGACGCGCTGAATCGCATACGCGCCGAATCGCATGAGGGTCGCGCGGTTACTGTTTGGGAGATTCCATGGTGAACACCTCGTCCGAGGGGCTGTCCCCGATTACAGAGCTCGTGGAGGATATCCGCCAGGGCAAGATGGTGATCCTCATGGACGATGAGGATCGCGAGAACGAAGGCGATATCATCATGGCCGCCGAGAAGGTGCGCCCGGAGCACATCAACTTCATGGCGCGCCACGCCTGCGGGCTGATCTGCCTGCCCATGACCCGCGAGCGCTGCGAGCGGCTCGAACTGCCGCTGATGGTGGGCAACAACGGTTCCGGCTTCGGTACCAAGTTCACGCTCTCCATCGAGGCACGCGACGGGGTGACCACCGGCATTTCCGCCGCCGACCGCGCACGCACGGTCCAGGCCGCGGTGGCCCCGGGGGCGCGTGCCGGCGACATCGTCCAGCCCGGCCACATCTTTCCGCTGATGGCCGAGCCCGGCGGCGTGCTGCGCCGCGCCGGCCACACCGAGGCGGCCTGTGATCTGGCGGCGCTGGCCGGATGCGATCCGAGCGGCGTGATCTGCGAGATCATGAACGACGACGGCACCATGGCCAGGCGCCCGGAGCTCGAGGCCTTCGCCCGCAAGCACGATATCAAGATGGGCACCATCGCCGATCTGATCCACTACCGCATGGTCAACGAGCAAACCGTCGAACTGGTCGAGGCGACGCCGGTCGCGACCACCCAGGGCGAGCTCATGCTGCACGTGTTTCGCGATCGTATCCAGGGCGCTCACCATCTGGCTCTGGTCAAGGGGCGCCCGTCGCCAGAAGAGGTGACCACGGTGCGCGTGCACCTGGCCGACACCCTGCGCGACGTGCTCGGGCTCAAGCAGGCCGCTTCCGGCCGCTGGCCCGCCCAGCAGGCGCTCGAGGAGATCGCAGCCGCCCCCGCCGGGGTGCTGGTGCTGATCGACGAGGGTCACCCGAACGTCGATCTCAAGGAGCAGCTCGACGTGTTCCTGGGCCGCGTGCAGCCGCCGCGCACCAGCGACTCCGATGGTGCCGGCAACTACCTGACCATCGGCACCGGTTCGCAGATCCTGCGCTATCTGGGCGTGGGCAAGATGCGTCTTCTGAGCTCGCCCTGGAAGTTCTCGGCGCTCTCGGGGTTCGATCTCGAAGTGGTCGAGCGGCTCGGCCCCGACGACAACGCTCCCCGGTAGAGCGCCGCCAGGGGCCCGCCCCGGCGCGCACGAGCGAATGTTACGAGCAGGTTTCAAGAGCAGATTTAACGAGTAGGAAGAGAAGAGATGCAATCGCTTTCCCAAGTTGAAGGTACCTTCGTCGACGTCGACGGCCGCTACGTGATCGTGGTCGGTCGCTTCAATCACCACGTGGTCGACAGCCTCGTGGAAGGCGCGGTGGACAGCCTGACGCGCCACGGCGTTGATGCCGACAACATCCATATCGTCCACGTGCCCGGCGCCTGGGAGCTTCCGCTGGCGGTCAAGCGCGTGCTCACGACCCTGAAGCCGGACGCGGTCATCGCCCTCGGCGCGGTCATCCGCGGCGGCACGCCGCACTTCGAATACGTGGCCGGTGGCTGCAACACCGCCATCAACCACCTGCAGCTCGAGTTCGACACCCCCGTGGCCAACGGCGTGCTGACCGTCGAGTCCATCGAGCAGGCGATCGAGCGCGCCGGCACCAAGGCGGGCAACAAAGGCACCGAAGCCGCCATGGCGGCGATGGAGATGGTCTCGCTGCTGCGCGCCCTGCCGCTGGGAGAACCGTCATGAGCGAGCGTCAGGCGCGCAAGCCGAGCGCGGCCCAGCAGGGGCGCCGCGCCGCCCGCGAGCTGACCGTCCAGGCGCTCTACCAGTGGCACATGACCGGCAAGTCCGCCTCGACCGTCGAGGCGGAGTTTCGCAGCCAGCTTGCCGACGACGATCTCGAGGATCACGAGAACTGGGTCAAGGTGATGCAGATCGCCGACAAGGCGCTGTTTCACACGCTGCTGCACGAAACCGTGCGCCACAAGGCGGAGCTCGACCGCGAGATCGCACCGCTGCTGGATCGCCGCCTGGAGGATCTCGACGCCATCGAGCTCGCCATCCTGCGCCTTGGTGCCTATGAGCTCGCCAAGCGCCTGGAAGTCCCCTACCGGGTGGCGATCAACGAAGGCGTGGAGCTTGCCAAGTCCTTCGGTGCCACCGACGGCCACAAGTACGTCAACGGCATCCTCGACAAGCTCGCCATTCGCCTGCGCAGTGCCGAGGTCAGCGCGCGCCGTCAGTAGGGCGCCGCTGTCTTGCGTTGAGAAGCCCTCGTGCTCGGCGAATTCGATCTCATTGAACGGTTTCTGAAGCCCGCCCGGGTGGGCGCCGCGCACAGCGGCGTGGCACTCGGCGCGGGTGACGACGCCACCGTGCTCATCCCCGAACCGGGCCACCAGCTGGTGGTCAGCGTCGATACGTCCTTGGTCGATGTCCACTTCCCCTTCGATGCGCCCGCCGAGGCGATCGGCCACCGGGCGCTGGCCGTGGCGCTGAGCGACCTGGCCGCCATGGGTGCGCGCTCGCGCTGGTGCCTGATGGCGCTCAGCCAGCGTTCGGACGCCTTCGCCGACGAACCCGCCGCCACCACCTGGTACGCGGGTTTTGCCCGCGGCTTTCACGCGCTGTGCGAGACGTCCGATACGGTGCTGGTCGGCGGTGACGTCACCGCCGGCGCGCTCGGCATCAGCGTCACCGTGATGGGCGAGACGCCCAGCGGCCGAGCGCTGACCCGGGCCGGCGCTCGGCCCGGTGATGTCATCGCCGTGACCGGGGCGCTGGGCGGCGGTGCCGGCGGGCTTTCGCTATGGCAACGCGGCGAGCGGGACATGACGCATCCGCTCGTCAAACGTTATC
>NZ_JAMZBD010000220.1:0-5161 GCF_024158685.1 Halomonas sp. 707D4
GACCTGGAGGAGCAGCTTTTCTGGGGAGCCCAGGCGAGCATATCCGCCGCCGGCCCTTCGGTGATCGCCCAGTTGCTGTTCGAGAGCGACAGCGGCAAGTTCGTCGCGGCGCTGAGTGCGGCGGACGTGAACCTCGACATCGATTTCAGCGGTCAGCCGGCTGATTTCGGTTTCCAGCCCTGGATACTCTCGCTGCAGTACAACGAGGACCTGTGGAGCGTGACCGGCGAGTATGCGCTGCGCAACCAGTACCTGCACGGCAGCGCGCCGCGCACCTTCGACGCTACCGGAGAGAGCTGGTACCTGCAGTACGAACGGCGCCTGACGCCGGAATGGAGCTGGCTGCTGCGCTACGACAGCCTGGTCAACGACCGCCAGGATCGCTCGGGACGCCAGTACGAGCGCAGCGGTCTCGGCCCGAGGTATTCCCAGTTCGCCGACGACATCACCACCGGCGTGCAGTGGATGCCCACGGCAAACCTTATGCTTGCGGCGGAATACCACTATATTGATGGCACGGGCTGGTTGCCGACCCGTGATAACGCCAACCCCTGGGAGGCGAGCAAGCATTGGAACATGCTGCTGTTACAACTTTCACTGCGTTTTTGAGCGTCGGTCATCGGGGTACGAACATCTATGCAAGCCACTGCAACTCGGCGCGCGCCTCGCTGGCTAAGTCTTACCTGGCGGGTGGTAGCCCTTAGCAGTCTTCTCCTTCTGGCGCTGGTGGCGCTGTTCGTCTGGCTGGGTCAGCACTACCTGACCCAGCAGCTGGAATCGACGCGCCTGCAGCACCACGAACGCCAGCAGCGCGAGATTCGCCTGGCCATGCAGCGCTCGAGCGATGGCCTGCGCCAGTTGGCAGGCCTGACCGCGGCGGCGCCAGAGCTCGGCAACGCACTGCTGGACGACGACAGCGCCGAACTCGACGACCTGCTGAGCGCGCAGTGGCCGGCGCTTCAGCTCGAAGGCGGCGTGGACAACATCTACATCTACAACCGGGCCGGCGAGCAGGTGATCCACTTCGGCATCAGCGGCGGCACCCCGCTGTTTCCTGCTCGGCGCTGGATCGACGACGTGCTGAACACGGAAGCGCCGATCACCACGCTGCGCTGCGCCCTCGCCTGCCAGCAGTTCGCCGCCGTGCCGGTGCTGCTCGACGGGGAAAGCCGGGGCGTGGTGATCTTCACCCGCGATCTCGCCGATGTGATGCGCGAGGTGAAGGCGGTTTCGGGCAGCGAAATCGCGCTGATGGTCACCGGCAACCTGGAGAACGAGGCCCAGCCGCAGGGCCCGCGAATTCCCGAATGGAACGGTCAGATCATCGCCCTGACCCGCGTCGAGCAGACGCTGCCGATCCTTCAGACCGCTGCGGCCGAGACCTCCATCTACCAGTTGGTGAACGCACCCTACAGCGCGCACCATGACAACCGCTACCTCGAGGTCAGCGCCGTCTACATGCAGGATGACAGCGACTGGCGCAGCACCGGCTACTTCCTGCTGGTGGCGGACACGTCGCTTGCGATGATCTCGATTCAGGCCGCGACCCAGGGGCTCCTGCTGGTCGGTGTGATCGGCTGGCTGTTGGCGGAGCTTCTGCTGCTGATGATTCTGCTGCGCCCGATGGCGCGGCTTCGCGGCGTGGCGGACCTGCTCCCCACCCTGGCCCGGGGCGAGTTCGAGCAGGTGCGCGAGCGCCTGCTTCCTTCCAGGTCGCACTGGAAAAACGAGATCGACGTGCTGGAGGAGGCGACCCGCACTCTCTCGGTGCAGCTGCAAACCCTGCAGGGCCACGTCAACGAACGCAACAGCGAGCTCTCCACGCGCATCGACGAGCTGGCCCGCGAGCGCGACTTCGTCAACGGACTGCTCAATACCGCCCAGGTATTCATCATCGCCCAGGACAAGCAGGGCTGCATTCGCCTGGCCAACAGCTACACCTACCAGGCGCTGGGGCTGGAGGAGAGCGATCTCGTCGGCCGTCACTTCGACGACGTGTTCAATCGCCCCCAACCGGTGAGCAGCGCGCCCTGGAGTACCGGCATCCCGCAGCGTCCGCTGCCCGAGGAGAGCACCTTCAGGGTGTGCACACGCCAATTGGCGACCGCGGTGTGGTATCACGCCTCGCTCGGCCAGACCGGCACCGCGACGCTTGCGCGCATCTCGGTGGGTCTCGACATCACCGAGCGCAAGGCCGCCGAGGCGCGCCTGACCTGGCTCGCCGAGCGCGACACCACCACCGAGCTCTACAACCGGCGCTATTTTCAGGACGCGCTGATGGCCACGCTCGCCCAGCACGCCGAGGTCGCCGTACTGCTGTTGGATCTCGACCGGTTCAAGGAGATCAACGAGCTCAGCGGCCACCACGTGGGTGACCGGCTACTCAAGGACGTGGCGTTCACGCTCAGCGCCAACCTCGGCCAGCGCAGCACCATCGCAAGGCTGGGCGGCGACGAATTCGCGCTGCTGATGACGGACATCAACAGCGAGCAGGCCATCAAGGTCGCCGAGTACGTGATCCAGTTGATCAACGCGATCGAGTTCAGCGCCGCCGGGCGCAAGCATCACATCGGCGCAAGTGTGGGCATCGCCCTGTTTCCGATGCACGGCCAGACCCCGGAAGACCTGCTGGCCAGCGCCGACATCGCCATGTACAAGGCCAAGGAGCGCGGCAGCCCCCACTGGCACCTGCTCTCCATGGTGGAGAACGCCAAGGACGAGCTGCAGGAGCGCGTCTACTGGATCGAGCGCATTCGCCAGGCCCTCGAGCACGACGA
The DNA here is from genome assembly GCF_024158685.1 of Halomonas sp. 707D4. Lineage (NCBI taxonomy): Bacteria > Pseudomonadati > Pseudomonadota > Gammaproteobacteria > Oceanospirillales > Halomonadaceae > Halomonas > Halomonas sp. 707D4. Next base: position 2,778 of record NZ_JAMZBD010000220.1, read on the forward strand.
GTTCGAGATCTGGGTGCAGCCCATCGTTCGCCTCGACGACCGCTCGGTCAAGCATTTCGAAGTGCTGCTGCGCATGCGCAACGCCGACACGAGCCTGGTGACGCCGGCCCATTTCATTCCCGTCGCCGAGCAGAGCGGGCTGATCACCCAGGTGGATCGCTGGGTGATTCGCCACAGCCTGCAAGCGCTGCACGCGTTGCAGGGCCGCGGCATCTCGCTGTCGGTGAACCTGTCGGGGCAGTCGCTCCACGATCACGGCTTGCCGCAATACCTGATGGACGAATTTCAGGAGAGTCAGGCCGACCCGCACCACCTGATCCTGGAGGTCACCGAAACCGCCGCCATCACCGATTTTTCGGTGGCCCACAACGTGCTGCAAAAATTTCGCCAGCTCGGCTGCCGAACGGCGCTGGACGACTTCGGCGTGGGGTTCAGCAGCTTCCACTACCTGGGCCAACTGCCCGTGGACTACATCAAGATCGACGGCTCGTTCATTCGCAACCTGCTGGTCAATCCTGACAGTCACACCATCGTCAAGGCGATCTCGGACATCGCCAAGGGCTTCGGCAAGCAGACCATCGCCGAATTCGTCGACCAGGAGGAGCTGTTGCCGCTGCTGCAGGAGCACGGCATTCACTATGCCCAGGGGTACCACCTGGGCAGGCCCATGCCCTTGACCCTCCTGCTCGACGGCCGCGTCCATGAGTGAGCCCTTCGGTTCGAACGACAACCGGGTCCTCAACCAGAGCCTGGCGACGCTGATCGAGAAGGCGCCGCCGCTAAAGCCCGACCACCTGGACGTGGACGTCTTCGCGCGGCGCTTCGAACTCGTCATCGCCCATAGCGACGCGGCGCGCGAGCGCGCCTTCGCACTGCGCCACCGGGTGTTTCGCGAGGAGCTCAAGTACCAGCTCGGCGCCGGCCGGGCGTTCCTGGAGCACGACGAGTACGACCACAACAGCGTGCTGTGCCTGCTCAAGCATCGCGAGAGCGGGCTGGATGCCGGCTGCCTGCGGGTGGTTCTGGTCCCCGACGCCTTCAAGAAGCTGCCCTTCGAGGGCTATTACGACCTGGCGCTTCTGACCTCGCCGCTGTCGCCGCGCGCCTTCGAGCGCAGCGAGATCTGCGAGGTATCGCGCCTGGCGGTACATCCGGCGTTTCGCAAGAAAAGCGCCGACCCCGGCGAGCGGGGCTGGCGCCATGAAAGCCCGGCGATGATCAGCCTGAGCCTGTTCCTCGCCGCCACGGCGCTGGTGGGGCTACTCGGCACGCCCAACGTGTTCGCGGTGCTCGAGCCCAAGTTCAACCGCATGCTGGGCGCGGCAGGACTGCGCTTCGAGCAGATCGGCGAAATCATCGAGTACTGCGGCAAGCGCGCACCCTACTACATCCATCAGCCCACCGCCGAATGCCTGCTGCCCGACGCCCTGCGCCCGCTGTTCGAGTGGATTCGCGCACGGCTCACCATTGAGTTCGACCCACCCCGCTGATCCTTGGCTACTTCATCTCGAAGCCGCGCTCGACGAGAAACTCGCGCATGTGCGCGCGCAGCTTGGTCTCGAACAGCGGGGTCAGGTTGTGCGACCAGTCGGTATCCTTGTTGGCGCTGCTGCGCGCGCGGTAGTAGGTGCGCATGGTGTCGTCGAAGGCCGCGACCTCGGCGGCATCCTCCTGGTAGACCTCCTCCTTGAGCACCGCCTCCACGGGCAGGCGCGGCTTGATTTCGGGAATGCGCTCGGGCTCGGGATAGCCGATGCACAGGCCGAACACCGGATAGACGTGATCCGGCAGGTGCAGAAGTTCGCTCACCGCGCCCGGGTTGTTGCGCAGCCCGCCGATGTAGCAGATGCCAAGCCCGACAGATTCCGCCGCCACGACCACGTTCTGGGCCACCAGGGCGGTATCCACCGTGGCCACCAGAAGCTGCTCGGTCATGCCGGAAATCACCTCCGCGCCGGCGCGCTCGGCGGCCTCGAGGGGGCGCTTCATGTCGGCGCAGAACACCAGGAAGGTGGACGCATCGGCGACGTAGGGCTGTCCGCCGGCGAGTTCGGCAAGCTTCTCGCGGCTTTCCCGCGACTGCACGTGAATGATGCTGTAGGCCTGCACATGACTGGAGGTCGCCGCCCCCTGCCCGGCCTTTATCAGCTCGACCAGAAGCTCCCGGGGGATCTTCTGGTCTTTAAAGGCACGAATGGAGCGGTGAGATTTCAGCAGTTCGATCGTATCGTTCATAGGTCCTCGGTTATCCTCGTGACGTCGTCGCAGATGACGCCTGCGCCTTCATTTGTGCGCTAATAAAATAGCCGGTAACTGGCTATACTGGAAAAAAACGCTGCATCCCCTCAGCCGATGCCTGGAAATCGCCATGACCTCGACACCAC
>NZ_JAMZBD010000221.1:0-5132 GCF_024158685.1 Halomonas sp. 707D4
GGTCGAAGGCGTGAAGGTGGTGCGCACTCGCCTGGGCGAGGCCGACGAGAACGGCCGCCGCCGCCCGGAGATCGTGCCCGGCTCCGAAGAGGTGATTCCAGCGGACGCCGTGGTCGTCGCCTTCGGCTTCCAGGCAAGCCCGATCCCCTGGTTCGAGGGCTCGAGCATCGAGGTGTGCGAGCGCAACCTGGTCAAGGCGCCGGAGCACGGCCGCTTCGCCTTCCAGACCACCAACGAGAAGATCTTCGCCGGTGGCGACATGGTGCGCGGCTCGGATCTGGTGGTCACCGCCATCTACGAGGGCCGCCAGGCCGCCGAGGGCATGCTGGACTACCTGGGCGTGTAGCGCGCAGGCGGGGAGGGCGCGCCAGGCGCTCTTCCCGCTCCCTCCCGCCGGGCAGTTCAATTGAGCCCAAAGGCGTACTCTGCTATTCTGTCGTCCCATCCTGGTGTGGCTTTCTGCAACACCCCTTGATCACGTTTCTACAGGTTTTCCATGACACGATATATCTTCGTGACCGGCGGCGTTGTGTCCTCTCTTGGCAAGGGCATTGCGTCGGCCTCGCTGGCGGCGATTCTCGAGGCTCGCGGCCTCAAGGTCACCATGCTCAAGCTCGACCCGTACATCAACGTGGACCCGGGCACCATGAGCCCCTTCCAGCACGGCGAGGTGTTCGTCACCGAGGATGGCGCCGAAACGGACCTGGACCTGGGCCACTACGAGCGTTTCATTCGCACCAAGATGACCCAGGGCAACAACTTCACCACCGGCCGGGTCTACGAGCACGTGCTGCGCAAGGAGCGCCGCGGTGACTACCTGGGCGGCACGGTGCAGGTGATTCCGCACATCACCGACGAGATCAAGCAGCGGGTCTACGCCGGGGGCGAAGGCTTCGACGTGGCGCTGGTCGAGATCGGCGGCACCGTCGGCGACATCGAGTCGCTGCCGTTTCTGGAGTCGATCCGCCAGATCAGAAGCGAGCTCGGCGCGAGCCGCGCGATCTACATGCACCTGACCCTGGTGCCCTACATCAAGACCGCCGGCGAGACCAAGACCAAGCCGACCCAGCACAGCGTCAAGGAGCTGCGCTCGATCGGTATCCAGCCGGACATCCTGATCTGTCGCAGCGAAGTCGAGCTCGAGGAGAGCGAGCGGCGCAAGATCGCGCTGTTCACCAACGTCGAGGAGCGCGCGGTGGTGCCGCTGCAGGACGCCGACACCATCTACCGCATCCCGCTGATGCTCCACGAGCACGGCCTCGATGACATCGTCTGCGACAAGCTGCGCCTGGACGCGGCGCCGGCGGATCTCGACGAGTGGGTCAAGGTGCTCGACGCCAAGCTCAACCCGCTGAAGTCGGTGAGCATCGCCATGGTCGGCAAGTACATGGAGCTGCTCGACGCTTACAAATCCCTCAACGAGGCGCTGATTCACGCCGGTATCCAGGGGCGCATCAAGGTCAACGTCGATTACATCGACTCCGAGGACATCGAGCGCCACGGCACCGAGCGCCTGGCGGGCAAGGACGCGATCCTGGTACCCGGCGGCTTCGGCGAGCGCGGCGTGGAAGGCAAGATCCTGACCGCCCAGTACGCCCGCGAGAACAACGTGCCGTACCTCGGCATTTGCTTGGGCATGCAGGTCGCGGTGATCGAGTTCGCCCGCAACGTGGCGGGCTGGACGGACGCCAACTCCACCGAGTTCACCCACGATACGAAGCACCCGGTGGTCGGTCTGATCACCGAGTGGATCAATGCCGAGGGCAAGATCGAGCTGCGTGACGCGGCGTCCGATCTGGGCGGCACCATGCGCCTGGGCGGCCAGGTGTGCCACCTTAAATCGGGAAGCCGCGCCCGCGAGGCCTACGGCTCGGACGAGATCGTCGAGCGCCATCGCCACCGCTTCGAGGTGAACAACCAGTTCATCGACGAGCTGGAGAAGGCGGGCCTGGTGATTTCCGGCAAGAGCGTGGACCAGTCGCTGGTCGAGATGGTCGAGCTTGCCGACCACCCGTGGTACGTGGCGTGCCAGTTCCACCCGGAGTTCACCTCCACGCCGCGCGACGGCCACCCGCTGTTCTCGGGCTTCGTCAACGCCGCTCTCGAGCACAAGGCGGTTCGCACTCGCGCCCACGCCGCCCCCCACGAGTAAGGAGCGACGATGGCTGCCAACGAACGCCATATCGACATTGCCGGACTAACCGCCGGCAACTCCCTGCCGCTGATGCTGCTCGGCGGCATGAACGTGCTGGAGTCCGCCGAGCTTGCCGATGAAGTGGCCGCCGCCTACGTCGAGGCGACCACGGCACTCGGCATGCCCTACGTCTTCAAGGCGAGCTTCGACAAGGCCAACCGCAGCTCGATCCACTCGTTTCGCGGGCCGGGCCTCGAGAAAGGCCTGCAGATACTGGCCGACATCAAGGCGCGCCACGGCGTGCCGATCATCACCGACGTCCACGAGCCGCATCAGGCAGCGGCCGCGGCACAAGTGGCGGACATCATCCAGCTGCCCGCGTTTCTCGCCCGCCAGACCGACCTGGTCGTCGCCATGGCCAAAACGGGGGCTGCGATCAACATCAAGAAGCCGCAGTTTCTCGCCCCTCACGAGATGCGCCACATCATCACCAAGTTTGTTGAGGCCGGCAACGACCGCCTGATGCTCTGCGAGCGCGGGTCGAGCTTCGGCTACAACAACCTGGTGGTGGACATGCTCGGCTTTGGCGACATGAAGGAGACCGGCTACCCGCTCTTTTTCGATGTCACTCACTCGCTTCAGCGCCCCGGTGGGCGCGCGGACAGCGCCGACGGGCGCCGCGCCCAGGTGGCGGAGCTTGCCCGCGCCGGTGTCGCCGTGGGCCTGGCCGGGCTCTTTCTGGAGGCGCACCCGGACCCGGACAACGCCAAGTGCGACGGGCCCTGTGCGCTGCCGCTCGATCAGCTCAAGCCGTTTCTGAGCCAGCTCGTCGAGCTCGATGCGCTGGTCAAGGGCTTCGAGCCGCTCGTCATTCGCTAGACACCGGCAAGGCGGCACCGACCATGAGCGGTGCCCACGGGAAACGCCGTCATTCATTGGACCGCACGTAGTAGACCGATAATCAAAAGGACGCTGTCATGACCAAGATTGTGGATATCACCGCCCTCGAAGTGCTCGATTCCCGCGGCAACCCCACCGTGAGCGCCACGGTGCGCCTGGAAAGCGGCGCGGTGGGCCAGGCCTGCGCGCCGAGCGGCGCCTCGACCGGCTCCCGCGAGGCCTTGGAGCTTCGCGATGGCGACAAGGCGCGCTATCTCGGCAAGGGCGTCTTGAAGGCGGTGGACGCGATCAACGGCAGCATCCGCGAGACACTGGTCGGCATGGACGCGCGCGACCAGCGCGGCCTGGATGACGCCATGCTGGCGCTCGACGGCACCGACAACAAGGCGAACCTCGGTGCCAATGCGATCCTCGCGGTGTCGCTGGCGGCGGCCAAGGCGGCGGCGAACGCCAAGGGCGTGGCGCTCTATGCCCACATCGCCGAGCTGTTCGGCAAGCCCGGCCAGTACAGCATGCCGGTGCCGATGATGAATATCTTGAACGGCGGCGAGCACGCGGACAACAACGTCGATATCCAGGAGTTCATGGTCCAGCCGGTGGGCGCGGCCAACTTCCGCGAGGCGCTGCGCATGGGCGCCGAGATCTTCCACGCGCTGAAGAAGGTGCTCTCTGCCCGGGGCCTTTCCACCTCCGTGGGCGACGAGGGCGGCTTCGCGCCGAACCTTGCCTCCAACGCCGAGGCGCTCGCCGTCATCAAGCAGGCGGTGGCGGACGCAGGCTACACGCTCGGTGACGACGTGACCCTGGCGCTCGACTGCGCCTCCTCCGAGTTCTACAAGGAGGGCCAGTACGACCTTTTCGGTGAAGGCCAGCGCTTCGACGCCCAGGGCTTCGTCGACTACCTGGCGGGACTTTGCGAGGAGTATCCGATCGTCTCCATCGAGGACGGCATGGACGAGTCCGACTGGGCGGGCTGGAAGGCGCTGACCGACAAGCTGGGTGACAAGGTGCAGCTGGTCGGCGACGACCTGTTCGTCACCAACACCAGGATCCTCAAGCGCGGCATCGACGAGAAGATCGGTAACTCCATCCTGATCAAGTTCAACCAGATCGGTTCGCTCTCGGAAACCCTGGACGCGATCCAGATGGCCCAGGAGGCCGGTTTCACCGCGGTGATCTCCCACCGCTCCGGCGAAACCGAAGACACCACCATCGCCGATCTGGCGGTGGGCACCGCCGCCGGCCAGATCAAGACCGGCTCGCTCTGCCGCTCCGACCGCGTTGCCAAGTACAACCGCTTGCTGATGATCGAAGCGGAACTCGGCGACGTCGCCTACCCCGGACGCAAGGCCATCAAGGGGCAGTGACGCGTGTAAGCAATCGCTTAAAAAAATGTAAGACATCTCTTACTTGAGGCGAGGAAAATCGCGGTGGGAACGGTAGTCCAAGACGGATTTTTCCTCTAATTAAAACTCAAGTTTTTGATTTTAAAGAGATGTTGTGTCGAGGGGCGAGCCGGAAGGCTCGCCTTTCGCGCTTCTGAAGCTTTTTGCCAAACAACCAATTTCTGTCACACTGCCCCAAGGACTAGGGGAGGCAAGGATGCTTTAGGCAGAAGAGAGTGATGTCAGGGTGCGCCGGGTGATGAAGTGATTTTGGCCCCGGCAGGGAAGCTCACCCAGGAGGTATGACACAGGGAGTGGTCAGAGGAAGTGCTTGGAGCGGGCGACCTACGGGTCGCCTTTTTTTATGCTCGGCGATACGAAAATTTTTAGTTGGTTATAAGAAAAATGCATTGTTATTCCTTTCAACTATTACTTACCATTGCGCGCCTGGATTAGCGGGCTATCTTCATAGCCTGTCCGTGGCACTGGCTTCAGTGCCGCCGTTCGTCATTAGGAGACGGTTACCATGCCTTGGTTAGTAGCCATAAACGTATTGATTTTCGCGCTCGCCATCGTGCTGCTTGCGCGCTGGCAGCGAAGCGGCGCCAGCCTGTCCCGGGTGGTGCTGGTGGGCCTCGTGGTCGGGGTAGTGCTCGGTGCCCTGCTGCAGGCCCTCTACGCCGACGACACGGCGACGCTCACCGGCACCATCG
>NZ_JAMZBD010000222.1:0-5129 GCF_024158685.1 Halomonas sp. 707D4
CCCCTGAAGCGCGCGGCCGACGATGATACCGCCGATGGAGTCCGCCAAGGCCGCCACGACGCTGCCCAGCGCGAAGACGACGAGCCCGAGCGCGATGATGCGCTTGCGCCCGAAGCGATCCGAGAGCAGTCCGAAAGGGATCTGCAGCGCGGCCTGGGTGAGCCCGTAGACCCCCAGGGCCACGCCGATCAGCAAGGGCGTGGCGCCGTGCAGCGCGTCGGCATAGAGCGCGAGCACGGGCAGCACCATGAACAGCCCCAGCATGCGGGATGCGTAGAGCCCCGCCAGCCCGCTGATTGCACGGCGTTCAGAGGCCAGCAGCAGGGTGGAAACGTTGCGCATAGTGCCCTTTTGAAACGGTAGAGGGCCAAGGCCCGGGAAAGCCCTCCATTCTAGCGCTTTGCACTGACGCTGGAAACGCCGCCCTTGCGACAAAGCGTCCCTGCCGCTTTGCCGTATCCGGGACGTCAAACATATACTTACCCTTTTGCCACGCGATTCGAGGTGTTGATGGACAGCATTCTGGTCAGAGGTGCCCGCACTCATAACCTCAAGCAGATCGATGTGGAACTGCCGCGCGACAAGCTGATCGTGATCACCGGGCTTTCCGGCTCGGGCAAGTCGTCGCTGGCGTTCGATACGCTGTATGCCGAAGGACAGCGCCGCTACGTGGAGTCGCTCTCGACCTACGCCCGCCAGTTCCTGTCGATGATGGAAAAGCCCGACGTGGACCACATCGAGGGACTCTCGCCGGCGATCTCCATCGAGCAGAAATCCACCTCCCACAACCCCCGCTCGACGGTGGGCACGATCACCGAGATCTACGACTACCTGCGCCTGCTGTTCGCCCGCGCCGGCACGCCGCGCTGCCCGGAGCACGGCGAGGATCTGGAAGCGCAGACCATCTCGCAGATGGTCGACCAGGTGATGAACCTGGAAGAAGGCACGAAACTCATGCTGCTGGCGCCGGTGATCAAGGGCCGCAAGGGCGAACACCTGCAGCTGCTGTCGGAGCTGCGCGCCCAGGGCTTCGTGCGCGTGCAGATCGACGGCCAGGTGCTCGAGCTCGACGACATCGCCCCGCTCGACAAGCGCAAGAAGCACGACATCAGCGTGGTGGTCGACCGCTTCAAGGTGCGCGACGACATCGCCCAGCGCCTCGCCGAGTCCTTCGAGACCGCGCTCAACCTGGCTGACGGCACGGCGATGATCCACTTCATGGAGGGCGAGCGCGAGGATCTCGCCTTCTCCTCGCGCTTCGCCTGCCCGGTGTGCGGCTACTCGCTCTCCGAGCTCGAGCCGCGCATGTTCTCGTTCAACAACCCCGCCGGCGCCTGCCCTACCTGCGATGGCCTGGGTATCCAGCAGTACTTCGCCCCGGAAAAACTGATCAGCCATGACGAGCTGTCGCTCGCCGAAGGCGCGATCAAGGGCTGGGACCGGCGCAACATCTACTACTTCAGCCAGCTTCAGGCGCTGGCCAGCCACTACGACTTCGCCCTCGAGACGCCCTGGAAGGAGCTCACCAAGCGCCAGCGCGACGTCATCCTCAACGGCAGCGGCAGCGAGCCGGTGGCGTTCAGCTACGTCAACGACCGCGGCCGCAAGGTGACCCGCGAGCACGCCTTCGAAGGCGTGCTGCCCAACATGCAGCGCCGCTACCGCGAAACCGAGTCGAACATGGTGCGCGACGACCTGGCCAAGTACATCGCGGTCCAGACCTGCTCGACCTGCCACGGCTCGCGGCTGCGCCGGGAGTCGCGCCATGTCTTCGTCGACGATCGCAACATCGCCGACATCGTGCGCACGCCGATCGGCGAGGCCTGGAACTACTTCGCCGAGCTCGCGCTGCCCGGTCGACGCGGCGAGATCGCCGAGAAGATCGTCAACGAGATCCACTCGCGGCTCGAGTTCCTGGTCAACGTCGGGCTCGACTACCTGACCCTGGAGCGCAGCGCCGACACGCTCTCCGGCGGCGAGGCCCAGCGCATCCGTCTGGCGAGCCAGATCGGTGCCGGGCTCGTGGGCGTGATGTACATCCTCGACGAGCCCTCGATCGGGTTGCACCAGCGCGACAACGACCGCCTGTTGAAGACCCTGGAGCGGCTGCGGGACCTGGGCAACACCGTGATCGTGGTCGAGCACGACGAGGATGCCATCCGCGCTGCCGACCACGTGCTCGACATCGGCCCCGGCGCCGGCGTCCACGGCGGCCAGATCGTCGCCCAGGGCACCCCGCAAGAGATCATGGACCACCCGGACTCGCTGACCGGCCAGTACCTGTGCGGCACCCGCGAGATCGCGGTGCCGCCGCACCGCATTCCCGGCAACCCGGAAAAGCAGCTGGTACTGCGCGGCGCCACCGGCAACAACCTGCAGGACGTCACGCTGTCGCTTCCGCTGGGGCTGTTCATCGCCATCACCGGCGTTTCCGGCTCGGGCAAGTCGACGCTGATCAACGGCACGCTGATGCCGATCGCCGCGCGCGACCTGAACCGCGCCACCACCATGACGCCGGCGCCCTACCAGGCGATCGAGGGGCTCGACCAGCTCGACAAGGTGATCGACATCGACCAGAGCCCGATCGGGCGCACGCCGCGCTCGAACCCGGCCACCTACACCGGCATCTTCACGCCGATCCGCGAGCTGTTCGCCGGTACCCAGGAGGCGCGCTCGCGCGGCTACAAGCCCGGGCGCTTCAGCTTCAACGTCAAGGGCGGGCGCTGCGAGGCGTGCCAGGGCGAAGGCATGATCAAGGTGGAGATGCACTTTCTGCCGGACATCTACGTGCCCTGCGACGTGTGCAAGGGCAAGCGCTACAACCGCGAGACCCTGGACATCCACTACAAGGGCAAGAACATCCACGACGTGCTCGAGATGACCGTCGAAGAGGGCCTCGAATTCTTCAGCCCGGTACCGGCCATCGCCCGGCGGCTGCAGACGCTTTTGGACGTGGGGCTCTCCTACATTCGCCTGGGTCAGAGCGCGACCACGCTCTCCGGCGGCGAGGCGCAGCGGGTCAAGCTCGCCCGGGAGCTCGCCAAGCGCGATACCGGCCAGACGCTGTATATTCTGGACGAGCCCACGACTGGGCTACACTTCGAGGATATTCGCCAGCTGTTGACCGTACTGCACCGCCTGCGCGATCACGGCAACACCATCGTGGTCATCGAGCACAACCTCGACGTGATCAAGACGGCGGACTGGATCGTCGATCTCGGCCCGGAAGGCGGCTCCGGCGGCGGGCGCATCATCGCCGAAGGCACGCCGGAGCAGCTGGCGAAAAAGCAGGTATCGCACACCGGGCGGTTCCTGGCGCCGCTCTTGAAGCGCCGATAGCCTGCACGCGCCGCCAGGGATGGCGGCGCTGGAACACGTCATGGTTTTCGGATCGACCCGCTTGCGACAAGGAGCAGTAACATGGGAAAGCAAAGAAGCTGCCTGGCACGTCACTTCGATCACTACTATTCGATCTCGAAGGAAGACGAGGAGCTGCTGGATTCACTGGAGGACAGCCCCGTCGACTACAAGGCGGGGTCGCTGCTGTGGGAAGTGAAGGATGGCGCCCACGAGTTCTGCACCATCAAGAGCGGCTGGGCCTACTCCTACCGCCACCTCGAGAACGGCGATCGCCACATTCTCGATATCTTCCTGCCCGGCGACATCATCGGGCTGCGCGAATTCGCCTTCTCCCAGCACCTGGAGAACGTGCGCTTCATCACCGACGGGGTGGCGTGTCGCTTTCCGCACAAGCGGATGATCGACCTGTTCCGCCAGTCGCTTCCGCTCACCTCGGTGATGTTCGCCATCAGCAGCCGCCAGCAGGCGATGATGACCGAGCGGCTGGTGAATCTCGCCCGGCGCAGCGCGCGCCAGAAGATGGCGCATTTTCTCAACGAGATGCACGCACGCCTGAGCCAGACCAACCCGGGGCTCGGCGGCCAGTTTCGCCTGCCGCTCTCCCAGGAGCAGCTCGCCGACGTGCTGGGCCTGAGCCCGGTGCACGTCAGCCGCACCTTCACCGCGCTCAGCGAGGATGGCCTGGTCTACCGTGACCGCCATCACGTCAACATCCCCGATCTCGCGGCGCTGGCCGCCGAGGGCGAGTTCGACGACTGCTACCTGAGCGACAACGTACGCCCGCTGCTGGATTCGTCCGAATGACCCGACCGATGTACCGCTCTATCGCCCCTCTCGCCTTCGGCGCGGCGGGGCTCTTGTTCGCCGCCGGCGCCTCGGCGGCGTCGCTGACCATCAGCGAGCCGCGCGACCATGGCGCCTGGCAGGCGCTGACCCTCGATGACGGCGACAAGCGCCACTTTCGCGCCGTCGAGGCCACGAGCTACTCGGACGCCACGCTCAGCGTCAACGCCACCCAGGGCGTGTGCCACCTGCCCTGGCTCGAGATGCGCGTCACTCTGGCAGAAGCCCAGACCGACGACCGGGCGGTGAACCTGGTGCCGGCGCGGCTGCGCGTCGATCGCGAGCCCCTGGTGGACACCATGGCGGAGTTCATCGTCGAGCGGGGCGACGACGGCTTCTACAGCCACTTCTATCTCGGCGAGCTCGAGACGCTGCTTTCCCAGATGGGCAGCGGCGAGAAGCTCTTCATCGGCTTCGATCAGGGTGAAGCCGAGCCCTGGACCATGACCTTCGCCCTCGACGGCGCCGGGGAGGCGATCGACGAGATGCGCCGACGCTGCGCCGACGCCTAGGGGGTAGCGTCGGCGGAGAGGGGCTGGCGCAGCAGCAGCTCGACGCGCCGGTTGGCGGCGCGCCCGTCGGCGGTGGCGTTGCTTTGAAGCGGCCGGGTATCGGCGTAGCCCACCGCGCGCAGGTGCGACGGCGCCACGCCCTCGCTTTCCAGGTAACGCACCACGGCGATCGCCCGTCCGGTCGAGAGCTCCCAGTTGGAGGCGAACGCCGCGGTGGCGATGGGCACGTCGTCGGTGTGCCCCTCCACGGAGACTTCGCCGTCGAAGCTTCCGATCGCCTCGCGAAGCCCCTCCAGCACCGCTTCCCCCTGGGCCGTCAGCGCGGCGGCGCCGCTTTGAAACAGCAGGCTGTCGTCGATGCGCAGGGTCACGCCTTCGCGCCCCTGGGAGACGCTCACCCCCTGGATATCGAGG
>NZ_JAMZBD010000223.1:0-5080 GCF_024158685.1 Halomonas sp. 707D4
GGCGGGCATCTTTTGCTTGTCGATCAGATAGCCGCCGAGAAAGATCAGCAGCAGCATGGCGATACCGACACCGCCGATGTTGGACTCCACGCCGAGCAGCATGCCCAGCACGTCTCCAGCCCACAGGCCGACCAGCATGCAGCCGGCGAGCAGCGCGACTCCGTAAATGACCATGGCGTTTTCCTTGTTGTATTGTCGTTGTTGTCAGGGGGCGCCGCGTTTTGGCGGCGCCGTGATTCTCATCAGGCGGTGGCGTTGCTCCGATCAAACGTGCTGGAAAACGTGTCGGCGAAGGTGTCGCGCAGCTGGTTCTTCTGCACCTTGCCCATCACGTTGCGCGGCAGCGCCTCCACGAAGAAGACCCGCTTGGGCTGCTTGTAGCGGGCGAGCTCGCCCTTGAGGGCCTCCAGCACCTGGGCCTCGCTCACCGCGCCCTGGGCTTTCGGCACCACCACCGCGACCACGCCTTCGCCGAGATCCGTGTGACGCACGCCGATCACGGCGGACTCCGCCACACCCTCCATGTCGTCGATGATCTGCTCGATCTCCTTGGGATAGACGTTGTAGCCGCCGGAGATCACCAGATCCTTGTCGCGCCCGACGATGTTGAGATAGCCGTGCTCGTCGATCAAGCCAAGGTCGCCGGTGATGAAGTAGCCGTCATCGCGAAACTCGGCCTTGGTCTTCTCCGGCATGCGCCAGTAGCCTTGGAACACGTTGGGCCCGGTCAGCTCGACCAGCCCGGTCTCGCCCCGGGCAAGCTCTCTGCCGGTCTCGCGGTCGGTGATGCGCACCGTCACGCCAGGCAGCGGCGTGCCCACGGTGCCCGGGCGGCGCTCGCCCTCATAGGGGTTGGAGGTGTTCATGTTGGTTTCGGTCATGCCGTAACGCTCGAGAATGGCGTGACCGGTGCGCTCGCTGAACGCTTCATGGGTTTCGGCCAGAAGCGGCGCGGAGCCGGAGATGAACAGGCGCATGTTGGCGACCACCTCGCGGTCGAGGCGCGGGCTTGCCAGAAGGCGCGTGTAGAAGGTCGGCACGCCCATCAGCACAGTGGAATGCGGCATCAGGTCGAGCAGTTCGTCGACGTCGAGCTTGGGGAGGAACGTCATCGAGGCGCCGTTGATCAGCGTCACGTTGCAGGCCACGAACAGCCCGTGGGTGTGAAAGATCGGCAGCGCGTGGATCAGATGGTCGTTTTCGCTGTAGTGCCAGGCCTTGGTCAGCGCCTGGCTGTTGGAGGCGAGGTTCTCGTGGCTCAGCATCGCGCCCTTGGAACGCCCGGTGGTGCCGGAGGTGTAGAGGATCGCCGCCAGGTCATTGGCCGCGACCTCGGTGACATCGGTCGTCTCCTCGGCGGCGTCGGCCTTCTCCATCAGGCTGCCGTCGGCCTTGGTGCCCAGGCTCTCGATCTGCGCCACGCCGGTCTTGGCCGCGGTCTGGCGGGCGCTTTCCAGCGCCTCCGGGCGGCAGACGTAAAGGCGCGGCTCGGCATCAGCCAGGAAGTAGTCGATCTCGCTGTCGGTGTAGGCGACGTTGAGCGGCAGGTAGACCGCGCCGACCTGCAGGCAGGCGAGATACAGCATGACGATCTCGGGGCTCTTGTCGACCTGGACGGCGACCCGGTCGCCGGGCGTCACGCCGAGCTCCTTGAGCACGGTGGCCAATCGGCGGCTCAGGTTCAGCACGTCCTGGTAGCGGTAACGCTGGCCGTCGAGCGTGTCCATCAACACCTTCTCCGGGGCGCGCTCGAAGTGCGGGTAGAAGTGGCAGTAGAGGTTGTGGTTCATGAGAGACTCCTTGTTATTGTGGCAGGCGCGATCAGGGGCTCACGCCTTGGCCGGCGCTTTCGCCTCGAAGTACTGGCCTGCCTGATGGGCCTGGCGGCGAATGTCGCTGGCGCAGACCACCGTGTGGTTCACGCTGTAGGCTTCGTGGTTCTGCTCGATGCCCTTGAGCTGGTAGAGATAATTCACCATCAGGGCGTGGGACTGCTTGAACCCCTTGGGCGAGGTGTCCCCCTGCCAGTTCAGCCGGTGCAGGCTCGCGCCGTTACCGAGGTGAAAGCGGGCCACCGGGTTCAGCGGCTGGCCGCTCTTGTGCTTGACGTCCACCAGGTAGTGGGCCGCCAGGCGCATGAACTCCTTGTGAGCGGCGGATGAGAGCGCCTCGCCGTCATGGGTGTCGAGGTAGGTGGTGAGTTCCTCGGAGAGCGTCGCCTCGCTGCGTGCGCCCTCGAGCCAGTCGGCGAAGCCCGGCACCGGCGAAAGGGTGACGAAGTTCTTGATCTGGGGAAGTTCGCGACTCAACTCCTGGACTACCTGCTTGATCAGGAAGTTGCCGAACGAGACCCCCTTGAGCCCGGCCTGACAGTTGCTGATGCTGTAGAACACCGCGGTGTCGGCGTCCTCCAGCGGCAGCTCCTCGCCGTGTTCGAGAATACGCTGGACGTTGCCGGGAATGCCGTCGCACAGCGCCACTTCGACGAAGATCAGCGGCTCGTCGCCGGTCGCCGGGTGGAAGAAGGCGTAGCAGCGCCGATCTTCCGGGTCGAGGCGTCGGCGCAGGTCGCGCCAGTCGCCGATCTCGTGCACCGCCTCGTAGCGGATGAGCTTTTCGAGTACCGTCGCCGGGGTGTTCCAGTCGATGCTTTCGAGCATCAGAAAACCGCGGTTGAACCAGGAGCTGAAAAGGTGTGCGAAGTCGCTGTCCAGCGCGGAAAGTTCCGGCGCCTCGCGCAGGCACTTGAGCAGGTCGGCGCGCATCTTGACCAGATCGAAGGTACCACCCGGGCAGAGGTTCAAGCGGCGCAGAAGCGCCTGGCGGCGCGGCTCGCAGGCGTTGAAGAGCGTTTCGAGCGCCGCGTTGTCCTCGCGCTCGCGATACACCGCGTAGGCGCTGTGGATGTCGGCGGGCTCGGCGGCGTAGTCGTTGGCCAGCAGCTGGAAGAAGGCCAGCCGCTCCTCGTCGTTCAGCGCCCGGTAATGCGCCAGCGCCTTCTGGGCGAGCATGATCTGCGACGCTTCGCCGGTTCGGCCCATCAGGGCCTGGCAGGCCTCGGTCAGCGCGGTGAGGTGGTGTTCGCTACCCTTGTCGGCGCCCAGCGCATCGCTGAGCTGGCGGGTGCGCGTCTAAATGTTGGTGAGCAGCCCCTGAAGAAACGTCATGTTCATGTTCATGCGCATTGGCCTTCTGGTTCGTCGGATGGGCGATCTGCCTTCTACCGTGCCGACGGTTTATCATTGTCGTTCGGCATGATAAATATTGAACAGCGCGTCATGTTGTATATAACAGATACAGGCAACGAATTTATGCGTCAAGACAGGCGAGGGTAGACATATGGCGAAGGTGTCCCAGGCGCAGCGGCTGCGCGACCTGCTCGAGGATGCGATCGTCGCCGGGCGCTTCACCCCGGGCGAACGGCTCGACCCGGACGCGCTGGCGCTCGAATACGCCTGCTCGCGCACGCCGATCCGCGAGGCGATCCAGCAGCTCGCCGTGTCCGGCATGGTGCAGGTGGTGCCCAAGCGCGGCACCTTCGTCACCCGGCTGGGCGTCACGGAGCTGGTCGAACGCTTCGAGGTGATGGCCGAGCTCGAGGGGCTGTGCGGGCGCCTGGCGGCCCGGCGCATGAACGACGAGGAGCTGGCGGCCCTGCACCAGGCGCTGCACGCCTGCCGCGCGAAGGCCGAGCAGCGCGACATCAACGGCTACTACTACGAGAACAGCGTCTTTCATCACTGCATCTACGCCGCCAGCCACAACCCGTTCCTCGCCCAGGAGGCCGCCCGGCTGCACGCGCTGCTGCAGCCCTACCGACGCATGCAGCTGCAGGCAAGAATGCGCGTCGAGAACTCGCTGGCCGAGCACGAGGCGATCGTCGCCGCGATCGAAGCCGGCGACGGCCCCCGCGCCGAAACGCTCCTGCGCGATCACGTGCTGGTGCAGGGCGAGCGGTTCAACGACCTAGTGGCGTCGGTTCGGGTGCTCGAAACGCTCTAGGCCCCAGGAGCGCAGCCTTTCCTTTTTCCTGCTGACCGCGACACTCATCACGCGCCGAGGCCAAGAGCCCGGCGCCGTCTGCGCTTGTCCTCGTGCGGCTTGCCCCGCGCTCCTTCATCGCGCCTCTGGCGCACCCTCCTTCAGCATCGTCTTGCCCTGCTCCTACCAAAGCCCCTGGTTTTTCCGCGTTTCGACGGACGTGTCAGGCGCGGATAAAAGATTTGACCGTACGCCAGGCGAGCGCTAGCATTATTTCCAATAATGAGATTAAAGTCTCCATTATAGAAATATCCTCATTCGGTGCTTTGCCTCCCCAGCCGAGTCTCGAGTGAAGAGAAAAATAAAATCAAGACGAAGGCAGGAGAACGGACATGACATTGCGCTCCAGAAAAATTTCGCTCACTACCTGGATATTTTTGGCACTGATACTGGGTGTACTGGCGGGCATCTTCTTTCCCGACGAAGTCGGCGGGTTCAAGTTCATCGGCACCATGTGGCTCAATTTGATCAAGCTGATCATCGTGCCGCTGGTACTGATCATTCTGATGCAGGCGATCGTGGGCAACGGGCAAACCGGTGGCGTCGGCAAGGTGGTGGCCGCCTGCCTGCCTTACTACCTGTTCACGACGCTGGTGGCGGTGAGCCTGGGCGGCGGGCTGGCCTATATCGTCAAGCCCGGACTGGGGTTCGAGCTGGACCTTGGCAGCGCGGGCACGCCGATCGAGACCCCGGAAGTCACGCTGGACGGCTTCTTCACCGGGCTGGTCTCGAACAACCTGTTCGCTTCCTTTGCCGACGGCAACATGATCCAGGTGCTGGTCATTTCGGTACTGCTGGGCTTGTCGGTCAAGATGATTCCCGATGTCGAGACGCGCACGAAGATCGCCGACGGGCTGAACGTGATCAGCGAGTGGGTGTTTGCCTATCTGCGCATCGCCATCGCCCTGTCGCCGATCGGTGTCTTCTTTCTCATGGCCAGCACCATCGGCCATAACGGCGGAGCGCTGCTGGGCGCCGTGGCGGTGCTGCTCGGCGTGTTCTACGCCGGGGTCATGCTGCAGGTCTTTCTCGTCTACGG
>NZ_JAMZBD010000224.1:0-5079 GCF_024158685.1 Halomonas sp. 707D4
GCCTTGTCGCTCACCTCGCCGTCGAGCAGCGTGCGAAACGCCTCGACGACCCGGGTATCCATCACCTTCTCGACGCCGTTGCGGTGGGCGGCGATCAAGTCGTCCAGCGCCAGCATGGAGAGGCGCTGTCCGGCGTCCCAGCGGTTGAAGCCGTCGCTGTCGTGGGTGAGCAGAAAGGCGAGCTCTTCGCGCGAATAGGGGTAGTGGAGCATCACCGGAGCGGAAAAGCCGCGCAACAGCGAGGGCACCGGCGCCTCGGCGACGTTCTCGAACACGAAGGTCTGCTCCGCCTCGCGCAGGTGGATGACGCCCTCCTTGCCGAGCGATTCGCCATCGAGGGTCAGGGTCAGGTCCTGGCCGGACTTGGTACCGACGAGCCCCAGGCGCACGGGAACGTGCAGCGGCAGCTTCTCGTTCTGGCCCGGCGTTGCCGGCGTGCGCTGGCGAAGCGTCAGGCGGTACTCGCCGTGCACGTAGTCGTATTCGCCGAAGGCGTCGACCTCCGGCGTGCCCGCCTGGGAGTACCAGCGCATGAACTGATCGAGGTTCTCGCCGGAGGCGTCTTCCATGCAGCCGACGAAATCCTCGATGGTGGCGGCGCAGCCGTCGAAGCGCTCGAAGTAGCGATCCGCACCGCGGCGAAACGCTTCCCAGCCGACCAGGTTGCACAGCATGCGCACCACTTCCGCGCCCTTCTCGTAGATGGTCAGGGTGTAGAAGTTGGTGATCTCGATGTAGTGGTCCGGGCGCACCGGGTGGGCGGTGGGGCCGGCGTCCTCGGCGAACTGGGCGGTGCGAAAGAACGACACGTCCTGGATGCGCTTGACCGGCGCGGAGTTGGTGTCCGCCGAGAAGCACTGGTCGCGAAAGACGGTGAAGCCCTCCTTCAGGGAGAGCTGGAACCAGTCGCGGCAGGTCACCCGGTTGCCGGACCAGTTGTGGAAGTACTCGTGGGCGACGATGCCCTCGACGTTCTGGAAGGCGGCGTCGGTGGCGGTGTCGGGGTGAGTCAGCACCGCCGCGGAGTTGAAGATGTTCAACCCCTTGTTCTCCATCGCGCCCATGTTGAAGTCGTTGACCGCCACGATCATGAACAAATCGAGATCGTACTCGCGCCCGTAGGTGGTCTCGTCCCAGGCCATGGCGCGCTTGAGCGAGGCCATGGCGTGCTCGGTCTTGTCCAGGTTCTCTTCTTCCACCCAGATCTCGAGCGCCACCTCGCGCCCGCTCTGGGTGGTGAAGCGGTCACTCGCCTTGTACAGGTCGCCCGCCACCAGGGCGAAGAGGTAGCAGGGCTTGGGGTGCGGGTCTTCCCACACCGCGAAGTGGCGTCCGTCACGCTCGCCCTGCTCCACCCGGTTACCGTTGGCGAGCAGCACCGGCTCGCGGGCCAAATCGCCGATCACCGTCACCTTGAAGGTCGCCATCACGTCCGGCCGGTCCGGGTAGTAGGTGATGCGCCGAAACCCCTCGGCCTCGCACTGGGTGCAGTACATGCCGCTGGAGCGGTAGAGCCCTTCCAGGGCGGTGTTGCTGTCCGGGTCGATCTCGACCTCGCTTTCGAGGCAGAAGCGCTCGGGTACCCGGTCGATGCGAAGCGTGGTGTCGCTCACGACGTAGTCGCGCTCCTCGAGCGCGGTGCCGTCGAGGCCGAGCGACACGAGCGTCAGGTGCTCGCCATCGAGCACCAGCGGGGCATTCGGAGCGGCGACGGGGTTGCGCTCGATGTGCAGGCGGGCCTTCACGCGGGTAGCGGCGGGGTCGAGATCAAACGTCAGCTCGGTATGGGTCACGAGGTAATCGGGCGGCTGGTAGTCGCTTAGATAGACCGGCTGCGGATCGGACATGCATGGCTCCTTTCCATCGAACAGTTTTCCATCGAACGCGGTGACGTGAAACGATCAGTATAGACGAGGCGGCCCCCGGCGTTTCAAGGCGCCGGGGGCGGGCGATCAATCGCGGAAGTTGTCGAACTGCAGCGGCAGGTCCGGGCCTTCCTCGCCGCGCAGAAGCGCCATGACGCTCTGAAGATCGTCACGCTTCTTGCCGGTGACGCGCACCTTCTCGCCCTGGATCTGCGCCTGCACCTTGAGCTTGCTCGCCTTGATGCGCTTGACGATGTCCTTGGTCTGGGCGGCGTCGAGCCCCTGGCGCAGTGTCACGTTCTGGCGCGCCTTGACCCCGGAGAGCTCCGGGTCCTTGACCTCCATGCAGCGCGCGTCGATGCCGCGGGCGATCAGCCGGCCGCGCAGCACCTCGAGCATCTGCTTGAGCTGGAAGTCCACCTCGGCCTCCAGCGCCACGGTTTCCCCCTCGAGGGCGAAGCTTGCGTCCACCCCCTTAAAATCGAAGCGCGTGCCGACCTCGCGGTTGGCCTGGTCCACGGCGTTGGCAGCTTCGTGACGGTCGAATTCGGAGACGATATCGAATGACGGCATGGGTTTTCCTTAACGAGAGTCAGGCTGCCATTCTAGAGCAGCCGGGCCGGCTCGGCTAATCCGGTTCGCCCCGGGCGTGCAATCGTCTGGCGTCATCCTTTAATCTTGACGCCTTTCACTGCGAGGAAGCACTCATGAGCGATCGTGACAGCCGCCACAAGGCGTCCATGGAAAGACTCAAGGCCCACGTCGACGAGAAGATCGCCCGCGCCGAGCAGGAGCGCGGCCTGCTGCTGGTCAACACCGGCAACGGCAAGGGCAAGACCACCGCCGCCTGGGGCACGGTGACTCGCTCGCTCGGCTACGGCTACAAGGTAGGCGTGGTGCAGTTCATCAAGGGGCTGTGGGAGTGCGGCGAGCGCAACCGGCTCGAGGACGATCCCAACCTCGAGGTCGTGGTCATGGCCACCGGCTTCACCTGGGAGACCCAGGACCGCGAGGCCGACACACGGGCGTGCCTCGCCGTGTGGCAGGACGCCGAGCGCATGCTGGCGGATCCCGAAACCTACCTGGTGGTGCTCGACGAGATCACCTACATGCTCAAGTTCGGCTATCTAGACATCGAACGGGTCAAGCACGCACTCGAGAATCGCCCGCCGGAGCAGACGGTGATCATCACCGGGCGCAGCGCTCACCGCGAGCTGATCGACATGGCGGATACCGTCACCGAGATGCAGGAGGTTCGCCACGCCTTCAACGCCGGCGTGAAGACGCGGCGCGGCATCGATTACTGATCCGTCAACGCAAAACACAGAACACAGAACGCAGAACGCCGCCGGAAGACCGGCGGCGTTGTGTACTAATCCTGCGACGTCAATGCGTTTGCGACATCACTCGTCGAAGGGGTTGCGCAGCACGATCGTCTCGTTACGGTCCGGGCCGGTCGAGATGATGTCGATGCTGGTGCCTACCTGCTCTTCCAGGTAGCTGATGTAGGCGCGCGCGTTGGCGGGCAGGTCCTCGACCTTCTTGGCGCCCAGCGTCGACTCCTTCCAGCCCGGCAGGTCGAAGTAGACCGGCTCGACGGCTTCGTAGCCTTCCGAGTCGACCGGGTTCTCCAGCACCTCGCCATCCTTGCTGCGATAGCCGACGCAGACGCGGATGTTCTCGAGACCGTCGAGCACGTCGAGCTTGGTCAGGCAGATACCGGAGACCGAGTTGATCTGCACCGCGTGACGCAGGGCCACGGCGTCGAACCAGCCGCAGCGCCGCGCCCGGCCCGTGGTGGCGCCGAACTCGTGGCCGCGCTCGGCGAGATGCCGGCCGTGGTCGTCGAACAGCTCCGTCGGGAACGGGCCGGAGCCCACGCGCGTGGTGTAGGCCTTGGTGATGCCCAGCACGTAGTCGAGATACAACGGACCCACGCCGGAGCCGGTGGCGGTGCCGCCGGCGGTGGTGTTGGAGCTGGTAACGAAAGGATAGGTACCGTGGTCGATGTCCAGAAGCGAGCCTTGAGCCCCTTCGAACAGGATGTTCTCGTTGGCCTTGCGCAGGTCGTGCACCTGACCCACGGTGTCGCCGACCATCGGGCGCAGCTCGTCGGCCATCTGCATGGCGCTATCGAGCACTTCCTGGAAGTCCACCGCCGGCTCGTTGTGGTAGTGGGTCAGCACGAAGTTGTGATAGTCGAGCACTTCACCGAGCTTGGAAGCGAAACGCTCGCGGTGGAGCATGTCGCCCAGGCGCAGGCCACGACGCGCCACCTTGTCTTCATAGGCCGGGCCGATGCCGCGGCCGGTGGTGCCGATCTTGGCCACGCCCCGCGCCTTCTCGCGGGCCTGATCCAGGCGCACGTGGTAAGGCAGGATCAAGGGGCAGGCCGGCGACAGGCGCAGGCGCTCGCGCACCGGCACGCCCTTCTCCTCGAGCTCGCGGATCTCCTTGATCAGCGCTTCCGGCGAGAGCACCACGCCGTTGCCGATGATGCAGGTCTTGCCCGGGCGCAGGATGCCCGAGGGAATCAGGTGAAGGACCGTCTTCTCGCCGTCGATGACCAGCGTATGGCCGGCGTTGTGGCCTCCCTGGAAGCGCACCACGGCAGAGGCCGACTCGGTGAGCAGATCCACGATCTTGCCCTTCCCTTCGTCACCCCACTGGGTACCCAGGACTACGACATTCTTACCCATTATGCACTCGTCTCTCGTGTCAGGGCCGTTGGCTGCCAACGACCGTCGATAAACTCAAGGCGGCGATCGCAATCGTGCTCCGCCGGTTCGGTACGCTGCCCCGGCAGCGCCTGGATGACGCGCTCGCCCTGTCGGCGCAGCGCATCGATGGCCGTTTGCAGCGACTCGTCATCCGTTGACGGCGCCCAGATCGAGCTCGGCGCGGGGGAAGCGGCGGCAAGCGATGCCAGCTGCTTCAGATCCATCGAGAAACCGGTCGCCGGGCGCGCGCGGCCAAAGGCACGCCCGGTATCGTCGTAGCGTCCGCCCTTGGCCAGCGCATGGCCGTAGCCAGGCACATAAGCGGCGAACATCATGCCGGTATGGTACTGATAGCCGCGAAGCTCGGCCAGATCGAAATAGAGCGAGGCGTCGAAGTGCGCCAGGACCGCCTGGCTGAGCGCCTCGAGCTGGTCGAGCGCGGCGGTGACGGACACCGGCGCGCCGGCCAGGCGCTCACGCGCCTCATCCAGGAT
>NZ_JAMZBD010000225.1:0-5062 GCF_024158685.1 Halomonas sp. 707D4
TTCCTGGAAAGCGCGGGCGAAGAGCTCGATACCCTCGACGACGCCACCCTCGCCCCCTATCGCCGGGCGCTGGCGGATCGCCTGCTGGAGCGCGACACCAGCCTCGCCGGCATGGCCAACCGCTACTGGCAGGCCACCGCTCGCGACCCGGTGCGCTTCGATCGCCGCGAGGCGCTCGCCAAGGAGGTGATGACGGTGAGCCCCGAGCGCATTCAGGCCGCGTGGCCGGCCTTGATGGCGCGCACCCTGGACGTTCGCTTCGACCCGAACGACGAGCCGAGCGACCTGACCGCCTTCCGCGCAACCCTGTCGCCCTTCCCGCGCAGCGCCGAGACGCGCTGAACGCGGGCCCGCTCAGGCGTCGAACGCCTGGGCGGGCAGCATCGCCTCCACGAACATCACCACCTCCTCGAGGATCTGGCGCTGGTAGTCGGACAGGCTCTGCTGGTTGTAGCGCTCGATCTCCCGGGCGAAGGCCTTCAGGGTGAATCCGGAGACGGCGGCGTCGTTGAGCCGCGCCCAGCGAAACGCCTCCCACTGCTCGCGCTCCTCGCCTTCCAGCGTCTCGGGGTAGTTGCGCGCCCGAAAGCGAAACAGCATCTCCTCGAGGCGCGGGTCCTGGAAGGCGAAGCGCGCGCCGACCAGATCCCAGGGCGAAGTCTCGCGCACCCGCTGCATCTGCTGGCGATCCGCCGGGGAGAAGAAATTGCCGGAGTAGAGCATCAGGTCCGGGTCCTGGGGGCCTTCCTCATAGCCCGCGCCGAACACCTCGGCGACCTTCTGCGCCACCTGGGCGGCGCTGTCGCGAAGCGTCTTCCAGTGCGCCCGGCACTGGTCCACGTCGATGCCCAGACGCGCCTGGATCTCGCCGTACTCGCCCTGTTTGGGGCCTTGCACGTCCTTGAGTGCCGAAGCGGGAAACACCACCGGGCAGCGGTTGATGTGAATCACCTTCAAGGGGATGCGCGACTCGCCCTCGGCCAGGTCCTGCTGGCTGACGAAGACCCGCTCGCGGATCTGCTCGACGCCGAGCGACAGAAGCTCGGCAGGGTCGGCGCCGAGATCGAACACGATCACCCCGTTGGGATTGGTCGGGTGTTCGGCGAGCGGCATCACCAGCGCGCTGCAGCCGCGACTCGCCGGGTAGCGCCGCGAGATGTGCAGCACCGGCTTGGCGCTGGCGACATCGAGCTTTTGCGCCACGGCGCGCTTGCCGCGCAGCCCCAGCAGGTAGTCGAAGAGCTTGGGATTGCGATCGCGCAGAAGCCGCGCCAGGGCGATGGTGGCGCGCACGTCCGCCAGGGCGTCGTGGGCGCCGGCGTGCTCGATGCCGTTGGCGGCGGTCAGCGCCTCGAGCTTGAAGCTCGGCGCGCCGTCCTCGCGCTCGGGCCAGGTGATGCCGTCGGGTCGCAGCGCATAGAAGGCGCGCACCACGTCGATCAGATCCCAGCGCGAGTTGCCGTTCTGCCACTCGCGGGCGTAGGGGTCGAGGAAGTTGCGGTAGAACAGGTTGCGCGAGACCTCGTCGTCGAAGCGCAGGCTGTTGTAGCCCACCACGCAGGTGCCGGGCTCGCTCATCACGGCCTGAATGCGCCCGGCGAACTCCGTCTCGGGCACGCCGTGGCGTCGGGCTTTCTGGGGAGTGATGCCGGTGATCAGGCAGGCGGCGGGGTGCGGCAGGGCATCGTCGCTGGGCCGGCAGTAGAGCTCGATGGGCTCACCGATCTCGTTGAGCTCGGCGTCGGTTCTGATCGCGGCGAACTGGGCCGGGCGGTCACGGCGCGGGTCGGCGCCGAAGGTCTCGTAGTCGTGCCAGAGAAAGCTGGCGGGGGCGGCGTTGGCTGGCGCCATGGGCTAGTACTCCCGTGAACGTGTTCGTGCCCTAACATACTGACGGGCATCAACGTTCTAGCCTAGCACAACCCGCGTCGCCCCCGACGCACGGCACTCGCCTAACCTTTGGGCAGGGTGACGTTGAGCTCGAGCACCGAGCAGTTGTCCTCGCTGTCCAGCGAGATCTGGATGGCGTTGTCGTCGACGTGGACGTAGCGGCGGATCACCTCGAGCAGTTCGCGCTCGAGCATCGGCATGTAGTCGGGCTGGCCGCGCTGGCTGCGCTGGTGAGCGACGATGATCTGCAAGCGCTCCTTGGCCACCGAGGCGGACTTCTTGCGCTCGCGCTTAAGGAACTCCAGTAATTTCATCGACGGCCTCCCCCGAACATCCGGCCCAGCAGGCTCTTGCGCTGCACTTCGTGAAAACGCAGCGGCACCTCTTCGCCGAGCAGCCGCGCGACGGTGTCGGCGTAGGCCTGGCCCGCATCGCTTGCCGCATCATGCGTGACCGGCACGCCCTGGTTAGACGCCCGCAGTACCGCCTCGGATTCCGGAATCAGCCCGAGCAGGTTGATGGCCAGGATCTCGCGGATGTCCTCGAGGGTCAGCATGTCGCCGGAGGTCACCCGCGACGGATTGTAGCGGGTGATCAACAGGTGCTCCCTGACCGGGTCGAGGCTCTGCTCGGCGCGCTGGGTCTTGGAGCCCAAAAGCCCAAGGATGCGGTCGGAGTCGCGCACCGAGGAGACTTCGGGGTTGGTGACCACCACGGCTTCGTCGGCGAAGTACATGGCGAGCTGCGCGCCGCGCTCGATGCCGGCGGGCGAGTCGCACAGGATGTAGTCGAAGTCGCTTTTCAACTGCTCCAGCACCTCGGCCACGCCCTCCTTGGTCAAGGCATCCTTGTCGCGGGTCTGCGAGGCGGGCAGGATGAACAGGTTCTCCACCCGCTTGTCGCGGATCAGCGCCTGGTTGAGCCCCGCCTCGCCCTGGATCACGTTCACCAGGTCGTACACCACGCGGCGTTCGCAGCCCATGATCAGATCCAGGTTACGCAAGCCGACGTCGAAGTCGATCACCACGGTCTTCTTGCCGCGAAGCGCCAGCCCCGTCGAAATGGCCGCCGCGCTGGTGGTTTTGCCGACCCCCCCTTTACCTGAGGTCACTACGATAATCTTGGCCAAGAGTCATTTCCTTTCAGAGGTCGCTGCCGGCGCGGGCGTCTTGTTGTCGTCATCGCGCGCAACGAGAACATCAATGTCATCATATGACGTGTCGATCCAGCCTCTACTCTAACGAAAAGCGGCCGCCACGTCGCTACACCGTTCGCCTGCGCGGCTAGGCCAGCGCCTTGATCTCGAGCTGCTCTTCGCTGAAGTGGACCTGGGCCGCGCATCCCAGGAGCTTGGGATCGATATCCTCGAGGCGCTTGTAGTTGCCCGCCACCGACAGAAGCTCCGCCTCGAGCTCGCGACAGTAGATGCCCGCCTGGGTATTGCCGTGGATGCCCGCCAGCGCCCGGCCTCTGAGCGCCCCGTAGACATGGATGCTGCCCCCCGCCAGCACCTCGGCGCCGGCGTTGACCGCGCCGATCACGATCAGATCGCCCTCGGCGGCGCTCACCTGCTGGCCCGAGCGCACGGTGCCGCGGTAGAGCCGCGTCGCCGCCGTGGGTGCTTCGAGCTCGACCGGAGCTGGGGCTTCCACCGGCGCCTCGACGCGCTCGACGCTTTCCAGGGTGCGCGCACGCGCCTCCTCGACCGGAGCGAACCAGCCCAGGCCCAGCGCCCAGGCGGACTGGCGAACCGGCTCCGGACCGCCGCGCACCGCCACCGGCAAAAGCTTGTGGTCGCGGCACACCGCACAGATGCGCTCCAGCGCCAGGTGCGGCTCATCGAGTTTTTCCACGCTCAGCACAACCGGTGTATGCTGAAAGAAGGCGGGGGACTGGGAGAGCTTGCCGGCCAGCTGGCGCCTGATCTGCTCGGGATCGGCGCTGCTCAACTCCATGACGGTCATGGGCAGCATGCCGCCTTTGAAGGTGAAGGCGTTGTCGGCGCTATCGGCATTGAGGCTCATGGCCGAACTCCATGTCATGTCGGATAGGATGGAACAAGCGCAGTCTCGCGCCCGGGATGTGATGGCCCGCCGGATTCGCCGGGCGACGTCACATGGCTACTGGCAAAGCTAAGCGACAGCGCCGGTGACTGCAACAACCAAAATGCCGACGACTGACTTTTTTCACGCGACGCCTCTCTTGCAGGAAGATTCATGCACGCACTGTTAAGACGCCTGTTCGCGCCTCGGTGGCAGCATCCCGACCCCAAGGTCCGCCGCCAGGCACTCGATCAACTCGACCCGCAGCACGCCGACCAGCGCGACGCCTTGAAGGCGCTCGCCGACGACCCCCAGCCGGACATCCAGCGCCAGGCCCTGGTACGCCTCGACGATCTCGAGACCCTGGTGGCACGCTTCGCGCGCCACCAGGACGAACCCGCCTGGTTCGACGCCGTGCGCGACGGCCTGACCGGACGCCTGGGCCAGGCGGATCTGCGCACTCGGCGCGAGCTCATCGAGCGCCTCGATCATAAAGGGCTTGCCGGCGAGATCGCCCTCAACGGCGACAACCTGGATATCCGCCTGGCAGCACTCGCCCGCCTCGACGACGAGAACGACCTGATCCATCAGGCTTGCCACAACGGCGTGGCCGGCGTTCGCCAGCAGGCGGCGCAGCGCGTCGAAAGCGAACAGGGGTTGAAACGGCTCTTGAAAGAGGCGCGCCGTGACCGTCAGGTCGCGCGCCTGGCCCGCGACGCCTTGGCGAAACTGCGCCACGACGCCGAATGGCACGACCGTCAGGCGGCGCGGCGCGACGAGCTGCTCGTGAAGATCGAACAGCACGCCAATGCCCCCTGGGAGCCGCTCTACGGCGGTAGGCTCAGGCACCTCGAGCGTGAATGGCGCACGCTGGATCAGTCGCCCAGCCCCGAGCAGGAGCGCCGCTTTCACCAGGCGACTCTGCGCGCGCACAAGACGCACAGCGATCACGAGACCCAGGAGCAGGCCCGCCAAGCGCGTCAGGCGCGCCGCAGCGAAGCGGACAGCGCCCGCGAGCAGTTGCTCGAAGGACTCGAGGAGAGCATCGAGGGGCTCTACCACGCCGAGACGCTCACCGCCCAGGACATCGACAGCCTGAGCGCCCAGCGCCGGCTGCTCGGCCAGCGCTG
>NZ_JAMZBD010000226.1:0-5059 GCF_024158685.1 Halomonas sp. 707D4
CTGCTTCCTGATCAAAGCAGTCCTGCTGTAGCTCCTTGGGGGCCTATCGAAGCTTTGGTCAGACCTGATGGTGTCACGACATCTTGGATTCGAAGCACGCCTGGCGTTGCTGACACTGAGGCACTTTCAAGCGTTCCAAAAGACGGGATCCAGCTCAATGATAGGCAACTTTGTCGCTTGCAGGCTTGTGACAAACGGCGGGATATACGCAATCTTATGAGCTTTGTCGACGCTCACTGCTCTCATTGGTCGCTTCCCCAAAACCTTGCGGAGCGCTATGGGTATCTAGAGATATTGACCGATACCGCTCGACGTTATGGTTTTAGCACACCGCGTCAATGGGGGTTGCTGTGCACCTTGTTTACCAGGGTGCAAAGTATGACTTGGTCCTCGTTCGAGAAAAATGCTTCTACGATATACGCTTGCCTGACCGTTACGTCAGATGCTCCGCCCGATGAGCGACTCAAAAGAGCGCTAGCTCTTTCTTCTACCTATTCCGAAACGACATAGAGAGTGGTTACATGTCTGCATTCGAGCGCCCTGCTGATGATCGAGACGACGCTACCCTAGCGGCCCATGAACTCTCCTGCCGCGATAACGAGGAAGGTGCTACCTGTCCATTGCTTCAGGGCAAAGTACAGTTGCTCCCATTGCGCTACGGGCTGGTCGAAACACTCACTCCCGGTATGGCCACACCTTACGAGCTCAGTGCGCGCCCACTCGGCATACGCCTTATACGCAACGGCTATCTTTATGTGCTGGATGGTGAAACGAACGAGCTGGACGAATACCAGTTCAGTGGCGAGGGCAGCAGCATCAGTGGCAAACTTGAGTACGAAACCGACCGTACGCTCTACGTCTGCTTTTCAGAAGTCGAATGGACCGAGGCCAAGCGCGCTCAGGTGCAGGAAAGCGAAGAGGACCGCGATGCCTTCATGCAGGCGGTCAACCTGGAAGGCGTTAATCCTCTTTCGGGTGGTGGCGAGCATTTGATGACTACCGCACAGGCCGAGGAATGGGTGGCCGAGTTTGCGGAGGATGCCGAGCTAGAAGTACCCGACGGCGGGCATGAGCAGGAAGGGGAAGCCTACCACTGGGAAAACGATCACTACTACCACAAGACCCGCTTGGGAAAACTGCTCAAGCAGCACGATGTCGAGGATCGGGACGAGTGTCTCTGCCTAGTCGTGCGCGATGATATTGGCGTTATGCGTGATTTGGCGCAGTTTCAAGATAACGTAGTGGGTTGGATAGAAGAGTGGACGCAGGAGGAAAATGGTAATACCGAACGCGACTATGTGCTGGGCTGTTATATTGAGTCGATAACGCAGTTGACTGCCGATAACATGGAACAGGTGGCGCCAGGAGAAAAAGGCTCCCCCGAACGCGCGCTATGGGAAGATTTGGAAGCATTAGACGAGGAAGAAAGGGAGCGTACAAGACAAGCATTATTGAATTATTTAAATGAAGAACAACAGACGTATAGCCCCTATGATCCTGACTCTGACCGACCCGAGGATCTAAGAGAAATCCTTCTCGATATTAGTAGAAATGCCAATCCTGCCAGTGCGCAAGAGCTTCCAGGTAAATATAGTGAAGCGATTCGCCGTTATTATGCTAAACAAAGTCTACGTGGGGCTGAATCTGGCTATATCGATGAACATTTGGATACCATCATCGATGTAAAGCGAACTAATAATCAACGTATACGCGACATGCTGGAAGGCGCTTCGTTTGGCCAGCGAGGTATTAATGACCTGATCAATCGACAGCAAATGGATGCCTTTCTCGCTCGTGAGCGCCCCAAGCTAGCCCGTTGGAACGAGCTGCTCGATAAGATTAGTCAAGATCGCGGTCAAATGTTGTGTTCAAACTATTTTCATCTTGGCGCATGGTATTTTGATGCTGATGACGAGATACAGGTCGAGTTGGCATTCGGTGCTGAATTCGCCTGCACACGGGATATCTGTCGAGATGATGCAGTGGTTGAACAGATACATCAGTGGCTTACCGACAATCCTCATTATGATCGGCCTTTACTGCATACCCGTACGTTGCAAGAACAGGCAACGCTGATAAAGGATTATACAGCGCTCTTTTCTGCAGGGTATGGTGTCATTACCAATATTCAAAGCTGGATTGAAACGTTGACTCAGGCCGAACGTGGCAAGTTGCCCAATGTTGCCGAGCTTTCAGAATCGACACAGGCGCTTGCTAATAGCGTTCAGGAAAATCTTTCCCCAGCAGTTGGGATTGGGTTTGCCAAGGTCATGGAGCAGTTCCAGCAACCTGGAGGTAGTAACGGCTTTTCAATGCCTGCACTGGAAGATATTTTCCGCCAATTAACGCCTCCCGCTACCTGGGCGCGCATAGTCGATGCTGCAAAAATCAACCAAGCCAGGTTCGTCGTATCGGCTGCAAGCCTGGATGAACTGATGGTGCTAGTAGATGACACCCTTCGGCTGCGGCAGCAGTTAACTAGCCTAAATAATAGACGTCAGCAGGTAACGGGTAATGAGCGTCGCGCGCTCAACGCGCAGCGAGGAGAAGTACAAAGCCGCTTGACGGCCAATGAACATAAGCTGGCGGCGGCACTTAGCCCAGTCGGTGAGGCCGGGGCCAATGACCTGGTGGTGCTTAACGGAGGCGCTGGAAGTGTAGGTTTAACCCTGCAGTTTGACGATGCATCTAAAGCTGTGGCAGTCGGGCATGTAACTAGTAATTTCAGGCAGGGAATTTATCGTGCCCCACCTGCGGCAGTGTTGGGGGACGGCATCAGTCTATTAGTTGTTGTAGGGCAGGCCATTAATTTATGGGCTGCATATAAGGCATGGAACGATTTTAGTTCTGAAGGTGACTATAAAGCAAGGAGCAAAGCAAGGGTTGAACTTGTGGGAGCATTTGCTGCAACTGCCGCCGCTGGCTTTATGGCAGCGCAAAGTATCGGTAACACTGCGCTGGAGGCACGTGCTCAATATTTGGCATCTACTTTTAGAACCAGCCATGCAAACGGAGTATACGCTCAGTTAGGTACAATGCACTATAGGATAGGACTCGCTAGTTATGGTGCAGCTCTAGTGGCATCAGTTTTTAGTCTTAATAACAATCATGATAACTGGCAAGAGGCGGTGCGTAGCGGTAACTCAAATGCTCAAAGCGCTGCTGCTGCTTCAATGGTAGGCGACATGGGGTTGATAGGTAACTACACATATGGCCTACGCTCCACATTGGTAACACGGCGCGGTGTAGCACAGGGCGCTATAACATGGGCAGGCGCAGGTTCTCATCTTGCTTCTGTTTTTGGCGAGTCAATGTGGTCGGCTTGGTATTCTCAGTCTTGCAGCTGGGTGCTACTTGGTTATATAACCGGCATAATATTTCCCAGCATGATCAATGGCTACTTTCTTCGCCATGGGGAAAAGAGGGTAGTAACGAAGCCTTGGAACTTTATCTGCAAGAGTTGCAGCGTATTGCACAGGCCGCACATGTCACCTTGGAAGAGGAAAGCTATTCAGATAGCTGGCTGCCTGATTTCGTTCGCGTACCTGATCACTATAAGCTAAAGCTACATCTTCCTGAATTGACATCCGAAGCGCTACAGCCTCCACTGGCTGGGAAACCTCCTGTAAGAGTTTCTTTAAAAGCTTGGCAGGTGCAGCCTGTGAAAAGAGATCCCCGTGAGGGAACTATTCGAACAGCGGAAAGATGGCTGGATGCTTCATCCGAACTTGCGCAAAATCTGGTTCTCACTACCGGGGGCCAGAGTGATCATGTTGTACTCTCCGGAAGTACGATTGCACACCGCCGTACTGATAGTGGTAGATTTACCGAGCATTGGGCTATCGGTATCCAACTCGAGCAATTGGATGATGAAGGCAAGTATCAGGCAAGCGAAGCCTATATCTATATTGATCCACGCGGCGGAATAGGCAGTGACAGGCGCTACACGCCTTCCACGTTTAGACGCCGGGATGAACTAGGAAGCTGGCAGCAAATTGAGTTATAAAAACTTATATTTAATGAAAGCTATCAGGATGTAAATGATGAGTTCAAAGGCACCGGATCTGCCACAGCCAGATACCAATCAGCCTCACCAAGCAGGGAAGACGCAAGCCATCCCTGCGGGGCGTATTACCTATCTTGCCCCAAAACCTCTACCTACTGGCCACGAGACGTTAGATTTAAACGGCTCTATCAGTAGTCTTAATGAAAGATACCTAGATGTGGGTGGGGGGTACATGGATGTTTTTGGTTGGCAATTGTTGACAGGAGTAACTTTTGGTCTTTTTTTATTATTTGCATTGGTGGCTCCTAGTATTCTTTTATCAACGATGTTAGGTGCCCCTTTTGAGCTTATTTGGGAAACACTAGAGTTTTGTTTCTGGGTAGGTGCTGCTGGGGGAGGAGGCATTTTTTTAATAATGTATTCAGGTCACTGGACAGCGCTCAAACGCTTACGCAACGCTTCCCCAGTACGCTTTCATCGCCAACGTCGTGAAGTCTGCTTTGTAGTAGATGAAACAAAGGAAATCGTCATCGTGCCTTGGGAGTCGCTCATGGCCTGGGTGGTCGAGGCACGCGGTGTTACTCAGTACGGTGTGCAGCAACAGTTCGGCATAGGCATGGGCTACGCGCATCCTGAAACGGGTCACTGGTTAAAAATCGAGTTCATGACCTTTGCCAAGCCCTTGGCAATCAGCCAATGGGAAGCCGTGCGCGCCTACATGGAGTACGAGGTGAACACGCATGCCGAGATACAGGATCCACTAACCGCTCGCGAAGAAAACGATCCCCCTTGGGAAGGGGTACATACCTTGCGCCGTGCGCGCCGCCGCATGAATGAGCGCCGTGCCAGCGGCGAAATCGGTTGGTTCTACTGGGGCGCCTGGTATGCAATGGATATTATTCAGCTTTGGAATTTGCCAGGTTACTTGACCGAGTGGGACAACCGACGGCTTCGCAAGGCGCGACCAAACCTGTTGCCACCAGAAATGGTCGAATGGTCAAAACCGTTGCCCGAAGAGCAATGGGCAAAGCCCAGCGACGAGCTGGTAATGTT
>NZ_JAMZBD010000227.1:0-4984 GCF_024158685.1 Halomonas sp. 707D4
GGCCAGGTGACGCTGCTCACGGACAATGGCCGGCTCGAAGTGGATGTCCAGAAAGACGGCAACCGCACCCGCTCCTCCACCCAGGGCAAGGGCAGCACCCTCAACCTGACCCTTCGCTGAGCACGAAAAAAACCGCCCGTGAGGGCGGTTTCGAAGACGGCGGTCGAACGTGTCGGGCGCTTAGTGGCCTTGGGCGACGACGTTGACGTTGTTGCTGCCGACGGTGGTGATGCTTGAGGTATGGCCACCGAGGAAGCTGCCGCTCTGAGTCACGGTGTGCTGGTTGCCGGCACCGCTGGTGTAGATGTAGGAGTCGTGGTTGAAGCCGGACTGGGTCACGTCAGCGGTGTTGTAGCTGCCGGTGGTCAGGATGGTGCTCTCGTGGTAGGTGCCGGTCTGGCTGACGTCGGCCATGTTGTTGTTGCCTTCCTGGTAGGCGTAGCTGTCGTTGCCCCAGCCGTTCTGAGCGATGGTCGCCTCGTTGGACGCACCGGTCGCTTCGACGACGGACTTGTTCAGCGTGCCTTCCTGGGTCACGGTAGCGCTGTTGCCGCGGCCTTCGAGGTAGGCGTAGCTGTCGTTCAGGCGACCGTTTTGCATCACGTCGGATTCGTTGTAGTCACCGATGTGGCTGTCGACGGACTTGTTGAAGCTGCCCATCTGCTCGACGGAGGCCACGTTGTTGCCGCCCTGCTGGTAGACGTCGGCGCTGTTGGCGCTGCCGTTCTGGTCGACGCCGGCAGTGTTGTCACGACCCACCTGGTAGATGACGGAGTGGTTCTTGGCACCCAGCTGGTCGACATTGGCGTCGTTGCCGTCACCTACCTGGTCGATTGCGGAGTTGTTCAGGCCAGGCAGGATCGTGGCAACACCTGCCACGTCGTCCTGGTTGACGTTGGTTGAGTTGTAGGTACCGGTCTGGTTGACGCGTGAGGTCTGGGTACCGTACTGAGTGACGTTGTTGGTGTTGCGCTGACCTTCCTGATAGATGGTCGAATCGCTTCCGCCGGTGTAGAACTGAGCAGAGGCAGCGGTGCTCATGGCGACGGCAATGGCGGCAGCGATAGTGGTGATCTGAGTTTTCATGCTGACTTCCCCTTCATGACGTTTGCTTTAGTTGTTACCGAGACACGCCCTCGTGCTCAGTAGGTTTCGACGGTGACTGGTCGCGCATTTCCCGAGAACGCCTGTTGTTCTACGCTGACGCTGCGGTAGCCACTCCCCGATTGTGAAATCGCGATATCGCTCTGGTTGCCGGACTGGGAGACGAAGGCTTCCAGCCCCTGGCGGCCATAGGCCTGATTGATCGTGGCGATGTGACGATCGCCGTTTTGCAGGATGACGCCGGCGTTGTTGCCGCCCAACTGCGTGATGAACGCGCTATTCGAGCTGCCGATCTGGCGAATGGCCGAGAAGTTGCCGCTCTGGTACTGGGCGGAGTAGGACTGAAAGACCGCCGTACGGTTGTTGTTGCCGTTTTGACGAATGATGCTGTAGTTGCCTGCCAGCGCCGCGTCGGCACTCTGCCGGTACTGCTCCACGCGGTTGTCCTGAGCGGCCTGGGTCGGCACCGAGGTCACCAGTGCCAGGGCAAGCGTGGCAAGCGAGAGGGCCAGCGGCGCCTTGAGCGCCCGCGCTTTACGTGAAGAAAACGCCTGGTCGAGTTTCATCGCTATACCCTTTGAAAAGTTTTGTATCAAAATGTATTCATGGGGATGAGTTTGGACGATTGGCTAAAATGCGCTATCGGAACTTTTCTTAGAGATTGGTTGAAATATTTAAATAAAAACTCACTCTAAAACATGAGTTTTCTAATACCTGGAAACTGCCCATGAAAAAGGCGATGCGGGCCGAGCCCGCATCGCCTTTTTGGCTTTTGATATCAATGATATGAAGATGAGTTTTCGCGCGTTATCGACCTAGAGCGCAGGCGTGGGAGCGTTGAGATAGTCGGCCAGCACGGTATTTTGCAGCGTATTGCCGCTGGCGAGGTTCCACAGGTTGTTCTCCACGCCGCGGGCGATCAGGTGAATGACCGCCGACTCCACCGCCGACATCACCGCCATCTGCACCGGCTCGTTGGTGGTGATCCCCGCTTCCGCCTCGAGCAGGCGGCGGAAATCGATGAACCGGTAGACGCCGGCGCGCAGCTCCTTCGAGTAGATGGTCTTCGTGGTGGTCACGTTGGCCAGTATCTCGCCGGTGGAGATCTCCACTGCGCGCAGGTTCACCGTCACCTGGTCGACCTGGTACTGCCCCGAGGCGCCGATGCCGAAGTACTCGGCCCCCGCCCCGCCGGTGCGCACGTTGGACTCGTAGGCGATGATGCCCCCCTCGAGCATCACCGAGGCCGCGCGCAGCGAGGGCAGCGTATCCGGCTGGCCGAAGCGCTCGAACTCGGCGCGAATGATGCGCCGCTCGGTCAGAAGGTTCTGAAGCCCCACCCGCTCGAGCGGAATGAACCAGCCGGAGTCCGCAAGCGCCCCGGTCAGCATCGCCGCTGCCCCTTGGGTCACCGCGGTGGAGAAGGTACTGGCCGGCGCCGGGCGGTACTGGCCGGTCTGGTCACGGAAGTCGTAGACCGAGACGAAGATCTTGCCCGCCGGCGGCGGTAGCGAGACCAGATCCTGATAGGTCGCGCCGCGCGGGGTCAGCGTGGCCTGGGCCCCTTCCAGGTTTTCCGAATTGGCGACCATGCCCGCACAGCCGCTCAGAAGCGTGACCAGCACGAGTGATGCGATGATTTTCATTGTGATCCCCTGACGACACGAAGTGTTATGGCGGCGTTTGCCGGTTGGATTTGGGTGTGCCGACGTCGTTGGCTACGGGTTGAAGAGCCCGCCGACGCTGATGTTGGTGACATCGCCGGTCAGCTTGTCGACCACGCGCACCACGAGCTGTCCGCCGTCGTCGCTGACCACCACGTTGAACTCGCCGCTGTCGAAGGAGCCCTGGTTGACGTTGCCCGCCCCGACATCCGAGATCAGCTGCGAGATGAGCCGGCTTTCCAGGTTCTGGACCAGGCGGTCGGTGGAGGAGAGCGACTGGACGCTGCGCGCGTTGGGATCGGTATTGGTGTCCTGGGCCTGTGCCTTGCCCAGCAGGTAGCTGCCCATGAACGGATCGCCGCCGAAGGAAGGGTTGAGCGGTCGGTAGACCAGCTCGCCCGCCGAGGCGCCGAGGGTGGTGGCCAGCGCGGCGGCGGCCAGGAGGTTGATGGCGATGCTACGTCGTGGATGGGTCATTACTGCAACTCCTCGCTTCCCAGGTCGATATCAGAGGAGAGCGCCGTGGCCAGCTGCTGCTGGAGAAGCGCTTCCTGGACGATTTGCACCGCTTCTTCCGCTACCTGGTCCGCCTGGCCGATGCGTGGAGAAAGCTGAGTGCGAAAGAACATCTGGTTGCCCTGCATGATCCAGAGCTGGCTGCCCCAGCGGGCGTCCGGGCGCTCCTGAATGGTGATGGTGGCGTTGTTGATCAGCGGGTTGTCCATGGCGCGCTGGCTGAAGGCGCGATAGAAGGACTTGCCCGCCATGGTGATGGTGCGATCGACCATGATGCCGGTCAGCTCGCTGCTGCCGTAGTTGCGCTCCTGTATCGCCTCGCCGTCGGGACCCGAAAGCCGGTTGATGGCATCCACTGCCTCCTGCTCGTTCTCCGGCAGGGTGTCGCTGGGCGATGCCGGCAGGTTGGGCGATACCGCGTCCTCGACCTGCTGGGCGAGGGTCGGGCATGCCAGCGCCAGAAGCAGGACGCCGACCGGTAGCAGGGTGCTCTTCGAGGCCATGGCCAGTCTCTCCTTCAAGGAATCAGCGGCTGCCACGCTGCAGACTGCGCGCGGTTTCGATATTGGGCAGAATGGGACCGAGATTCTGGTGGATCCAGTTCAGCGCCTGGATACGGTTGTGCACGTTGATCTTTCTGAAGATGTTGTAGAGGTGCGACTTGACCGTGTGCTCGCTGACGAAGAGCTTCTCGGCGATCTGCTGATTGGAGGAGCCCGCGCTCAACAGCGAGATGATCTCCATTTCCCGGTTGGTCAGCCCGCAGGCTGGGCGAAACGCGTTGCTCTGGTACTTGCGATAGAAAAGGATGAGCCGCGCCATCAAGTCCCGCGACATCCACAGCTCGTCGTCGAGCAGGGCATGGATCCCCTTGCAGATCACTTCGAGATTCTCGTTGCGGTAGAACACGCCCTTGAGCTGGGAGCAGGAGAGCGCTTCCAGGGCGTGGTCCATGTCACGAATGTTGAAGGCCGCCAGCGGAACGCGGGAGAGGGTATCCGAAAGCTTCTCCTGCCAGTCGGGAATGGCATCGACCGGAATGTGGTCGGCGTCCACCAGCAATAGCTGACGTGCATGCGTCGAGGGGGGAAGCGACGCGCCGGGAGCATGGAGATTGACGGCGTAGCCGGTCTGCTTGGTCAGGTACTCCGCGAACAGCTGCGATTGAGGGCTCTTCTCGGTGATGATGTACACCACGCTCGAGGTTTTTTCCTGCGTCATCGGGAAACCCTCCATGTGGAAATAAAGTGTGAGACGAGAATGAGTGGATTGTTACCCAGAATGTATTTTTAGTAAAGTTATGTTACTTTAAATATTCAAAAAGTAATTTGAATATTGATATTCATTTATCGAATATCACTAAAAGGCATGACGCCTATTCATACTTAGATAATAGCCGGTAATCGCCGTTGTACGCGCAGATTCTTTAGCTGACCTGCGGTTCAGCGTAAACTGGCGCCCTACCGATGGGAGAAGCGCCATGTCCGCTACCGATACGCTCGTCCTGGCCAGCGGCAACGCTGGCAAGCTCAAAGAATTCAAACAGTTGCTTGCCCCTCTGATGCTCGATGTCCGCCTGCAGTCGGAGTTCGGCGTGCACGATGTCGAGGAGACCGGGCTCACCTTCGTGGAGAACGCCCTGCTCAAGGCACGCGAAGCCAGCCGCGTCAGCGGCCTGCCGGCGCTGGCCGATGACTCCG
>NZ_JAMZBD010000228.1:0-4939 GCF_024158685.1 Halomonas sp. 707D4
GTCGTCGAGCACCGGCCACGTCAGCCGCTGCTTTTCCACCCGCCATTCGCCGCCGTAGCCGTGGAAGTCGCCGTGCTCGGCGTCGGCGCCGGGGTCCTGGCGGTAATGGTTTTCGTGGCGCATGAAATCCGCCAGACAGCTCTGCCAGCGCCAGGCCGGGTCATCCACCACGCTTGCCCAGTGGTCGTAGTCTCGCGCCTGGCCGCGCATGTAGATCATGCCATTGATGCTCGAGCAGCCCCCCAGGACCCTGCCCCGCGGATAGATCAGCGAGCGGCCGTTCAGGCCCGGCTCCGGCGCGGTCCTGTAGCGCCAGTCGGTACGCGGATTGTCGATGCAGTAGAGATAGCCCACCGGCACGTGGATCCAGTGGTAGTTGTCGCGCCCGCCCGCCTCGATCAGCAGCACGCGGTTGCTTGGGTCGGCGCTGAGTCGGTTGGCCATCAGACAGCCTGCGGTACCGGCGCCGATGACGATGTAGTCGAAGTGATGGTTGTCGTTGTTCACGGTCGCTCCCGAAACGGTGGCCTGGCGCTCCCTTGCTCACCCACTACCCTCTATCTCGCATGAGCCGGTGTCTGTAAAGAGGGACCAAAGCCTATAGGGCGCTTTTCGTGTCGCCCGCCTCTTTTCGCAACAAGCCATTTTTAAAGGAACCTTGGAGCCGAAGGAGTGCCGAAAACTGGCCATCTTGTAACGATGGTCGCGAGCAAAACGATGGATTTGGTCATGACGGCTTTTATCTACTAAGGTGGTAGACGCACTGAATAGACCAGTCGATTAATGGATGAAACCGCGCGTTTCGAATCCAAGGCGTTGATCTAGAGATAGGAGGTCTTATGAGCAACAGCATCACGACAGTCAATCCGGCCACCGGCGAGAACCTGGAGACCTACTCGCTGATGGATGAACCGAAGGCCCTCGAGATCGTCGAGCAGAGCCATCAGGCCTTTCTGCAGTGGCGCCTGAAGTCGCTCGACGAGCGCGCCCAGGTGATCAGGGCCATCGGCAAGGCGCTGGCCGACAACAAGGAAGCCTTCGCCAAGCTGATCGTCGACGAGATGGGCAAGCCGCCGGAAGAGGCGCGCCAGGAGATCGACCTGTGCGTCGGCATCTGCGACTACACCGCGGAAAACGGACCCAAGAAGCTCGCCGACGAGGAGCGCAAACCCGGCAACGGTGAGCGCGGCATCGTCACCTACGCGCCGATGGGCGTGATCTACGGCATTCAGCCCTGGAACTTCCCGGCCTACCAGGCGGTACGCTACTCCATCGCCAACCTCATGGCGGGTAACGCGGTGCTGTTGAAGCACGCCGAGAACGTCACCGGCAGCGGTCTGTTCCTGGAAAAGCTCTACCGCGATGCAGGCCTGCCGGAGAACGTCTTTCGCACCATCGTCATTTCCCACGATGTCTCGGACAAGATCATCGAGCACAAGCTCGTACGCGGTGTGACGCTGACCGGCAGCGACACCGCCGGGCGCAAGGTGGCCGCGAAGGCCGCCGAGAACCTCAAGAAGACCGTGCTGGAGCTGGGTTCCAACGACGCCTATCTGGTGCTCGACGATGCCGATCTGGACCTGGCGGTGGACACCTGTGTGACCGGGCGCGTGTTCAACGGCGGCCAGACCTGCGTGGCGGCCAAGC
This sequence comes from Halomonas sp. 707D4, assembly GCF_024158685.1. NCBI lineage: Bacteria > Pseudomonadati > Pseudomonadota > Gammaproteobacteria > Oceanospirillales > Halomonadaceae > Halomonas > Halomonas sp. 707D4. Next base: position 1,648 of record NZ_JAMZBD010000228.1, read on the forward strand.
GCTTCGTGGTGACTGAGAAGAACTTCGAGGCCTTCAAGGAGCGCTTCGTCGAGAAGATGAAAGCGCTCAAGGTCGGCGACCCGAAAGAGAGCGGCACCGATGTCGGCCCGATGGCCCGGGTGGACCTGCGCGACGGCCTGCACGACCAGGTCGAGAAGAGCGTGGCCAAGGGGGCCAAGATTCTCTGCGGCGGCGAGAAACCCTCTGGTCCCGGCGCCTTCTACCCGGTCACGGTGCTCGACGACGTCAAGCCCGGCCAGCCGGCTTACGATGACGAGCTGTTCGGCCCGGTGGCGGCGCTGATTCGCGCCAAGGACGACGAGGATGCGATGCGCATCGCCAACGACAGCCGCTACGGCCTCGGCGGCGGCATCATCTCGAAGGACGTCAAGCGCGCCACCGAGCTTGCCAGCAAGTACTTCGATACTGGCATGGTGTTCATCAACGGCTTTGGCGTGGCGACCCCGGAAATGCCTTTCGGCGGGGTGAAGGACTCGGGCTACGGCCGCGAGCACGGCGGTTTCGGCATGCACGAGTTCGTCAACGCCAAGGCGGTGATCGTCGTGCAGGAGTGAGGTCGAGAGCCTTGCTGGCTTGAGTTTCGATCGACGCCGCAAGCTTCGCTTGCGGCGTTTTTCATGCCGCTTTATGAAACACGCGGTGGCGCAGGCCCAACAAGGCCACCATCACGAGCCAGGTCAGAAGTGCGGCGATGACATCGTCCAGCACCACCCCGAGCCCGCCCGGGGCGAACTCGGCCAGGTTGACCGGCGGCGGTTTCAAGGCGTCGAAGACGCGATAGACGATAAATGCCGTCGTCATGGCCCACGGCGTTCGCGCGCCCGCCAGCCCCATGACCGTCAGTGGAAACGCGACGATCTCGTCGAACACGATGCTGCCGTGGTCGATACCGCCGTGATAGCGCGCGGCCAAGTGGCAGACGAGCACGCCCAGACACAACAGGGCCGCGCTGATCGTGAACTGATGGCCAAGGCGCAGGCCCAGCAGCCACCAGGCCAGCGCCACGCCGAGAAGCGTGCCCGCCGTGCCCGGGGCGAACGGTACGAAGCCGAGCCCCAGGCCAGAGGCGAGAGCGATATTGAGCGTTTCCAGCATCAGCCGGCGCGGGCCGCCTGACGCTCGAGTTCGGCGACCGTATCGTGATCCAGCCCGAGGGCGTCTGCGAGCCGGTCCAGCCAGCCGTTGTCCGATGCGTGCTGCTCACCGGCCACCACCCGGCTGACCAGGTAGATGTCACGGGCAGCTTGAGACGACTCCGCCTGCGCGGCAAGTGCATGGGCATCCAGCGGAGCGGCGAGCTGGGTTTGCGCCCAGGCCTCGAGCTCGTCGTCGGCGCCCAGGGCGTTCATCCTTTGGGTGACCGATTGGCGCGCCTGCTCGTCGCTTTCGCCACACGCACGCACGGCCATGATCACGGCCTGGAGCAGCGTTTCGCTGCGCCGCTCCTGATGCTCGCCGCCGAGGGTATCAATGGGCTCACCGCCCATGGCGCGGGCATCGTCATCGTCCCACTCATCGGCGCCCTTTCGTCCGTTACGCCGCTGGGACTCCTGCCAGGCATTCCAGGCGTAGACGCCAAGGCTCGCCACGAGCCCGTACTTGACCGCCTTGCCGGTCAGCTTGCGACCGGGGCTCGAGCCCAGAAGCAGCGCCATGACGCCGCCGCCCAGCGCGCTTCTGGCATCGAAACCGCGCGACCGGGGCGAACAATGGCGGCGCGAAGGGTGCTCCTGCGGCCTGTCGAATTTGGAGGCCTGATCATCCAGCACGCCTTTGGCGCCCGGCTCACCACCGTATTGCTGCATCAACTGCTTGAAAACATGACTCGCGTTCATCCGTGGACTCCTTGAGCAATGGAGCGGCAACCCGCCGCTCTACCAGCAGGTTAGACGTTTTCAGCCGGCCTGCACTGCCTGGCGCTCGAGCTCGGCGACCATCTCGCGGTCGAGCGCCAGCGCCGAGGCCAGTTGATCGAGCCAGGCACGCTCCATCGGGTTCTGCTCGTCACTCACCGCCAGGCTGATCAGATACATCTCCCGCGCTGCCTGGGGTGAGTCCGCCTGTGCGGCCAGCGCCTCGGCATCGAGCGGGGCGTTCAACTGCTGTTCGACCCAGGCGTGCAGCTCGTCGTCGGCGCCGAGCGCGTCGATCTGCTCGCTGATCAGCGCGCGCTCCTCGGCGTCGATGTGGCCATCGGCGCGGGCGGCCATGATCATCGCCTGCAAGAGTTCGAGGCTGCGCCGCTCCTGGAATTCGCCTTCGAGCACCTCGACCCGTTCGCCCTCGTCGGTGTTCGCGGCCCCGCTCTTGGCCTGGTGACTCTGCCACGCCTTCCAGGCGAGCATGCCGACTCCGGCGATGGCGCCATATTTCAGCGCCTTGCCGCCGAGCTTGCGCCCGCGCTTCGAGCCCACCAGCATGCCCATGGCGCCGCCACCCAGCAGGCTCTTCATGTCGATGCCACCGCCTTTCGAGACGCCCTCCTGGCCGCCGAACTGGCGCGACAGCCCGTCGAGCATGCCCTTGATGTCCGTACCGCCGCCTTTGCCACTGCCGCCGGCCTGCTGCATCAGTTTCTGTAGAATCGTGTTCGCGTTCATCCGTCGCTCCTTGAGGGTCGAGGCTTCACTACGGGGAAATCGTCCCCTTGATCGAAATCGTGCTGCCGTGGCGGCTGGCCGCCACGTCTATACGAACCGGCATCTGCTCCTTGAGTTCGCTGACGTGGGAGATAATGCCGATCATGCGCCCGCTCGACTGCAGCTCGCAGAGTACCTCGATGGCCTGTTCGAGCGCCTCCTGGTCGAGGCTGCCGAAGCCCTCGTCGATGAACAGCGTGTCGAGGCGAATGCCCCCGGCGTAGGCCTGGACCACGTCCGAGAGCCCCAGCGCAAGCGCCAGCGCCGCCATGAACGACTCGCCGCCGGAGAGCGTGGCCACCGGGCGCTGCTTGCCGGTGTAGGTATCCGCCACGTCGAGCTCCAGCCCTGATGCCCGGTTGCCCTTGGACGGGTCCTCCCGGCGCACCAGCTGGTAGCGCCCGCGGCTCATGCGCGTGAGGCGCTGGGAGGCCTGGATCAGCACGTCGTCGAGCAGCACGCCGAGCACGAAGCGCTGCAGGCTGATGCGGTGGCCGGTGCGCCCGTTGGCCACCTCGCTGAGCGTGCCCCAGAGCCGGTACTCCGACTCGAGTGCCTGCCGCGCCTGATGGGCAGCGGCGAGCTTCTGGCGCACGGAGGTCAAGACGTTGCGGCGCTCATCCACCACGCGC
>NZ_JAMZBD010000229.1:0-4910 GCF_024158685.1 Halomonas sp. 707D4
GCCGCCCCCTGCAGGATACCGGCGACGAACCCTACCGGCAGCACGAGACGCCGGGCCACGTCCATCGGCATCGCCATCTTGCGCTTGAGCAGCTTGATGGCGAGATAGAGCACGATGGCGCCGGCCACGCCCAGCGACAGCAGGTCGTGAGAAAGTGCCACCAGCCCCCAGGTGCCGACCACGATACCTGCGCACCCGGCCAGCGAAAACGCCGCCAGAAAACGCAGCGGCAGCAGGTGGCGACGGTTCTGCCAGACCTGGATCAGATTGCTGAACAGATTCGATGCCAGCAGTACCGCAATCGCCGTCTGGACGTTGTAGAGCATGGTAAACACCGGTACCACGATGACCGGCACGCCGGAGCCGATCGCCCCCTTGACGATCCCCGCAATCAGCAGGGTGATGATGGCAATGAACACGCGTTGGTTCCCATGATGATCCGCGAGAGGGAGCCCGGCGCGCGGCCGGGCTCGTGAAGGTCAGTGCTCGAGAACGTAGCAGGGCGTGTAGGGCTGGCCGTCGAGCTTCATGCGCCCCTGGGCGACGAAGGAGTCGAGCAGCGCGTCCAGGCGTGTCATCAACTCGGGCTCTGCCGAGAGCACGAAAGGGCCGTGAGCCTTGATCGCGCGGATGCCCGGCTCCTTGACGTTGCCGGCCACGATTCCCGAGAACGCGCGGCGCAGGTTGGCGGCAAGCTCGTGGGTGGGCTGGTTGCGGTGAAGCGCCAGGCTCTTCATGGCCGCATGGGTCGGCTCGAAGGGTGCCTGGAACTCGCGGTCGATATTGAGTCGCCAGTTGTAGTAGAAGGCGTCCTGATGCTCGCGGCGAAAGCGAGCGACCTCGTCGATGCCTTCGCGCATGCGTCGGGCAACGGCCACCGGGTCGCCGGTGATGATGGTGTAGAAGCGGCGCACCTCTTCGCCCAGGGTGTAGACCAGGAACTCGTCGATCTTCTCGAAGTAGGCGGCGGAATCGGCAGGGCCGGTGAAGATCAGCGGGAAGGGGGTGGCGGCGTTCTTCGGGTGGAGCAGGATGCCCAGCAGGTAGAGGATCTCCTCGGCGGTGCCCACGCCGCCGGGAAACACGATGATGCCGTGGCCCAGGCGCACGAAGGCTTCCAGGCGCTTCTCGATGTCCGGCATCACCACCAGCTCGTTGACGATCGGGTTGGGTGCTTCCGCGGCGATGATGCCGGGCTCGGAGATGCCCAGATAACGCCCGCCCTTGCGTCGCTGCTTGGCGTGGGCCACGTTGGCGCCCTTCATCGGACCCTTCATCGCCCCCGGCCCGCAGCCGGTGCAGATGTCGAGATCGCGCAGGCCCAGGTGATAGCCCACGTCCTTGGAGTAGTCGTACTCCTGGCGCGAGATCGAGTGGCCGCCCCAGCACACCACCAGGCTCGGGTCGAGGCCGGGCTTGAGCGTGCCCGCCTTGCGCAGGATGTGGAACACCGCGTTGGTGGTGCCCTCGCCGGTGGTCAGGTCGAAGCGGTTATGGTGCTGGATCTCGTTGTAGACGTAGACGATATCGCGCAGGATCGACGACAGGTGCTCGCGAATGCCGCGAATCATGTGGCCATCGACGAACGCCTCCGCCGGCGCGTTGGTCAGTTTCAGGCGGATGCCGCGGTCCTGCTGGAGCACCTCGATATCGAAGTCCTTGTAGGCTTCGAGGATCGCCAGACTGTCATCAGAAGGATTGCCGCAGTTGAGCACCGCCAGGGCGCAGCGGCGCAACAGGTCGTGCAGGCCGGTCTGGGAGGTACTCTGCAGGCGGTTGACCTCCTGCTGGGAAAGCACCTCGAGGCTGCCTTCCGGGGAGATGATGCTGGACATCGTGGGGCGCGGGGCCTGCGGTTGATTCATGCGTGGAGCTATCCCTTTGGCTGGTGAGCGAGCAATGATTCCAAGCGTGACAAGCGTTTGCCTGCTGTCTCCTGCCTACTATCCCTTACCTCCGGCGCTGCGCGCAAGGCCACGAGCCCCGGCGGTTATGCTAACCTAGGCATCCGGGTGGCCTCGCAAGCGGCGCCCGACGTTACTCTTGCCAGGCGCCTACCATGTTCAATGCTCACTACTTTCGAACCTTCATCACGCTGGTGGAAACCGGCAGTTTCACGCGCACCGCGCGCCGGCTGGAGATGACCCAGCCCGGGGTGAGTCAGCACGTTCGAAAGCTCGAAGGCTACCTGGACAAGACCTTGATCGAGCGCAAGGGCAAGAGCTTCAGCCTGACCGAGTCCGGCCGGCGCGCCTACGACTACGCCCTGAAGCTCTTCGCCGAGCACGAGCAGTTTCGCCACGCCTTGGACGACGATTCCATCGACAGCGGCGAGTGTCGCCTGGCTTCGCCGGGAAGCGTGGGGCTGATGCTCTACCCGTTCATTCTCGGCCAGCAGCAGATGCATCCCAATTTGACGGTCAGCTACAGCTTCGCCTTCAACCACGAGATCGTCGGCGACCTGCTCGACGGGCGCTACGACGTGGGGATCGTCACCGAAGCGGTGAAGAACCCGGATCTCGAGTGCAGCGTCTGGCACCAGGAGCCACTGTGCCTGGTGGTGCCGGCGGATTTCACCGGCAACACCCTGGCGGAGCTGATGGGGCTCGGTTTCATCAACTACTACGACGGCATCAACCACGCCAATCACCTGCTGCGCGCCAACTTTCCGGAGGAGTTCCGCTCGATGAGCCACTTTCGCCACCAGGGGTTCACCAACGAGGTGAGCATGGTGCTGGACGCCGTGGCGCGCGGGCTCGGTTTCACCGTGGTGTCGCGCCTGGTGCTGGAAACCTCGCCCTGGCAGCGCCAGGTGCGGGCGCTGGCGCTGCCGGTCACGGTCGACGAGGTGCTCTACGTGCTGCGCCGGCGTGACGCCACGCTGCCCAAGCGCTACGAAAAGCTCTTGAACGGCTTCAAGGCGCAGCGCCTCCAGGAAACCATGCTCTAGTTCTCATGGCGCCTCGCCCACGAAAAAGCCCCCGCGACTCGGTCGCGGGGGCTTTGTTGTCACGAAAACCGGCGCCTTGTCAGGCGCGGTACTCGTCGATGCTCGGGCAGGAGCAGATCAACTGGCGATCGCCCAGCACGTTGTCGACCCGGTTGACCGATGGCCAGTACTTGGCCGCCAGCACCGCGTCGCTCGGGAACGCCGCCAGCATGCGATCGTAGGGGTGCTTCCACTCGGCGTCGGCCAGGTCGCGCTGGGTGTGCGGGGCGTTGACCAGCGGATTGTCGTCCAGCGGCCACTCGCCGCTCTCGACCCGCTCGATCTCTTCGCGAATGGCGATCATCGCCGCGCAGAAACGGTCGATCTCGTAAAGTGACTCGGACTCGGTAGGCTCGATCATCAGCGTGCCGGGCACCGGGAAGGACATGGTCGGCGCGTGGAAGCCGTAGTCCATCAGGCGCTTGGCGATATCCTCTTCGGAAATACCCGAACTCTGCTTGAGCGGGCGGATGTCGATGATGCACTCGTGGGCCACGGTGCCGTTCTCGCCGCGATAGAGGATCGGGTAGCTCGCCTCAAGCCGCTTGGCGATGTAGTTGGCGTTGAGAATGGCCAACTGCGTCGCCTCGCGAAGCCCGCGGGCGCCCATCATCTTGATGTAGGCCCAGGAGATCGGCAGGATCGCGGCACTGCCGAAAGCCGCCGCCGACACCGCGCCGCCCTCGGTCTTGACGCCCTTGATCGGCGTGACCACGTGGTTGGCAACATAAGGCGCCAGGTGCGCCTTCACGCCGATCGGCCCCATGCCCGGGCCGCCGCCGCCGTGGGGAATGCAGAACGTCTTGTGCAGGTTGAGGTGCGAGACGTCGCCGCCGAAGTCGCCCGGGCGGGTCAGGCCGACCTGGGCGTTCATGTTGGCGCCGTCCACGTAGACCTGGCCACCGTTTTTGTGGACCACCTCGCACACCTGGCGCACGTGGGATTCGAACACGCCGTGGGTGGAGGGGTAGGTGATCATGATCGCCGAGAGGCGATCGCGATACTGCTCGGCCTTGCTGGTCAGGTCATCGAGGTCGACATTGCCCAGGCGGTCGCACTCTACCACCACGACTTCCATGCTCAGCATGGCCGCCGATGCCGGGTTGGTGCCATGGGCGGAGCTCGGGATCAGGCAGACGTCGCGATGACCCTCGCCGCTGGCGGCCTGGTAGCGGCGAATGGCCAGGAGCCCCGCGTATTCACCCTGGGCGCCGGAGTTGGGCTGCATCGAGACATGGTCGTAGCCGGTGATCTCGACCAGAAACGCCGCCAGTTCGTCGATCATCTGGTGATAGCCCGCCACCTGCTCGCGCGGGGCGAAGGGGTGGAGCTTGGCGAACGCCGGCCAGGTGATCGGGATCATCTCGCTGGTGGCGTTGAGCTTCATGGTGCACGAGCCCAGCGGGATCATGGCGTGCGCCAGCGACAGGTCCTTGTTCTCCAGGCGCTTCAAGTAGCGCAGCATCTCGGTCTCGCTGCGGTAGCGCTGGAAAGTGGGGTGGGTCAGGAAATCGCTCTCCCGACGGTAGGCGGCCGGAATGCCGCTGCGCTGATCCGCTAGCGCCTTCTCTTCCAGTGTCGGCAGCGAAAGGCCGTGTTCGTCGCCGAGCAGCACGTCGAACAGGGCGGCCAGGTCGTGGGCGGTGGTGGTCTCGTCGAGGCTGACACCGATGTCGCCGCCCTCGAAATAGTGCAGGTTGATCTCCTGGGTCATCGCCCGGCCATGGATCTTGCCGGCGTCCACGCCGGTCAGGCGCAGGGTGTCGAACCAGCTGTCATTGGCCAGCGCCACGCCCGCCTGCTCCAGGCCCAGCGCCAGCAGCGTGGTCAGGCGATGGACGCGAGCGGCGATCTTCCTGAGCCCTTCGGCGCCATGGTAGGTGGCGTAGAAGCCGGCGATGTTGGCGAGCAGCGCCTGAGC
>NZ_JAMZBD010000230.1:0-4886 GCF_024158685.1 Halomonas sp. 707D4
CGCTCACATCGAAACGAAAGCGGTCGTCCTCCTGGCGCGCGACATCCATACCGATGACATACTCCAACGGCAGCGCCCCGAGCTCGATGGCATGGTGATACTCGGCGCTGCCCCCGAAGTAGTCACGCTTATAGCCCAGGCGGCTGTCGCCCACGTAAGGCAGTTGCTGCTCGAAATCGCGCCGGGCGTAGAAGCCTTTCACGTAGAGCTCGCCCGGCCCGGCGCCCAGGTCCTCGTACTGCAGGCCGAGAAGCTGCTGGTCGACGCGCTGCCCGGCATCGAGCGCCAGGGCGTTGGGCGCGGCCTGGTCGCGCCCCAGCGCCACCTCGCGGGCGTTGAGCGCCCCGGGATCTTCCGAGCGCGGATTCTCCAGCAGGTTGACGATGGCGGTCAGCGCGCGCTGGCTGCCGAGCTCCCGGCGCAGCTTGGCGTTGAGCAGATACTTTTCGGTGGAGCTTTGCTCGCGGTAGCCGTCCACGTTCAAGCCAGAAAGACTCACATGGTGCGACCACTCGCCGTTCTGGCCACCGTGTTGCAGCGCGAGCTTCTGGTAGCCATCGCTGCCCGCTTCCACGCGCACCCGCGAGCCCGGCGCGCTTGCACCATCGGCGGTGGTGATGTCGATCACCCCGCCGGCGGCGTTGCCGTACGCCACCGAGGAGGGCCCGCGAATCACCTCGATGCGCTCGGCGCTGTCGAGATCGATGGCATCGAGCGCCGCCTGGCCGTCCGGCAGCGTGTAGGGAATACCGTCCACGCGCACGACGATGCCGCGCACCCCGAACGGCGCCCGCGCACCGAAGCCGCGAATGGCGATGCGCTGCCCCTGGGCGAAGTTGTCGCGGTTCTGCAGAAAGACCCCCGGCACGCGCGACAGCGACTCGTCCAGGCGCACCCGCTGCTGCCCTTGGGCGATCGCCTCCTCGTCGAGGGTCGAGATGGCCGCCGGCGTCGCGTAGAGCTCCCGCGAGAGGCGCGGCGCGCTGACTTCGATAGGCGCGAGCACGGTCGCATCGGCGGTGGCGGTGGCGGTGGCGGGGGCCTGCGCCAGCGCCGGGACGCTCGCGGTGACGCCGAGCAGCAGCACGGAAGATGACAAACGCTTGTCCATGAAATCTCGTCTTGTGGGCGGTGAAAGGAGAAAAGCCGTGGCTCAAGGGTAGTCCCTAACGCCGCCTCGAACGATACCTTGGATCAAATCGAGGCCAATGCCGTGTAGATGCAAATGACTCGCGCAGCGCGCGGCCAATAACTACACTTTCAGGTGTCAGACGACAGGTAGTGATTTCGCCGCAAGCAAAGGAGGCTTTATGGCACTGACCGCCACCGACCCGATCAAGATGATTTTCGCCGTTCTGCTGCCGCCGCTGGGCGTCTTTCTGGAAGTGGGGCTGAAGGGCCACTTCTGGCTCAATATCCTGCTGACGCTGTTCGGCTTCGTGCCCGGCATCATCCATGCCTTCTACGTGATCCTGAAGTACTGATCCTAAAGTACTAATTCTGAAGTACTAGCAATTTCCCCTCTGCACCCGCCTCGGGGCGCCTTGACGGCTCCCCGAGGCGTTTTCGAATCAGCCGTGCTCACCGGGCGATGCCGTCCCCTCCTCCAGGCGCTGACCTTCGCTGCGGGCGATGATCGAGGTGCCCACCAGGTCGCCGGTCACGTTGAGCGCCGTCGCCCCCATGCCCACCAGCGCATCGATGGCGGTCAGCAGCACCACGGTCTCGATGGGCAGCCCGACCTGGGCGAACACCGTGGCGATCATGATGATCCCGGCGCCGGGCACCCCCGCCGTACCCACGGAGATCAAGGTACCGATCACCACGATCTGCACCATGCTGGCCAGATCCAGCGGGGCGCCGACGACGTTGGCGGCGAACACCGCAGAAATCGCGATGCGAATGGCCGCGCCGTCCATGTTCATGGTCGCCCCCAGCGGCAGGCTGAAGCCGTAGACGTCCTGGGAGATGCCCAGGCGGCGGGCGGCGTTCATGGTCAGCGGCAGCACCCCGGCGCTGCTCTGGGTGGCGAAGGCCGTGGTCATGGGCGTGCGCGCCTCGCGAAAGAAGCGGCGCAGGCGAATGCCGAACAGCCGCATCACCACACAATAGATCACCAGCTGCACGGCCAGGGCGACGTAGAGCACCAGCACCATGTCGGCCAGCGACAGCAGGGTCTCGAAGCCTTGGCTCGCCACGGTATCGGCGACGATGGCGAACACCCCGATCGGCACCACGTGCAGCACGCCGGCCATCACCTTCAGCGTCATCGCGTTCAGTCCTTCCAGGGTGCGATAGAGATGCTCGGCCACGGCCCCTTGCGTGTCGCTTTGGCGAAGCTTCATCAGCGCGATGGCGAACACCAGCGCGGTGAAGAGAATGCCCAGCAGGTTCTGCTCGGCGAAGGCCTCGATGATGTTGCCGGGCACGATGGAGAGCAGCACCTCCGTGAGCCCCGGGTTCTCCGGCACCGAGACGCTGGCGTTCTCGTCCAGCGTCATGCCGCTGCCGGGATCGAACAACGTCGCCACGCAAAGTCCCACCACGATGGCGAAGGCGGAGGACGCGAGATAATAGAGCAGCACCTTGGCGCCGACGCGCCCGACCCGATCGAGCGAAGCCTGGTTGACCCCGACCATCAGCGTGAACAGCACGATGGGCACGATCAGAAACGTCAAAAGCCGCAGTACCAGATCGCCCAGTGGCGCCAGCCACTCGCTGACCGCCTCGCCCCCCAGTGCTCCGACCACCACGCCCAGCACCAGCGCCACCGTGACGCGCAGGATCAACGAGGTGTGCAGATATCCTTTCAATAGTGCCGTCATGTCACTCATCCTTCGTCAAGAATCCCTCTGACCATACGCCAGACGCCGCCTCGCCCGGGCGGCCTCGAAAGGAAAGGATAACGAAAAGCCAGGAAACGCGCCCGATCGATTAAAGGCACGAGCGCTTCGACGACGAGCAGGCTCGAAGCCGCAGTACGGCATAAAACGACCGCTTACTTAGCAAAAGAAGCGAAAAAACTTTGATTCGCAGCCTGAATCATGACACTGTGGCGGCAGTTGGTTAGCAAGCAGCATGGTTTCAGTAGCGTACGATCTTTTCGGCAGCCTGATAGCGTCTTCCTTGTTTCACCCGCTACTTCAATCTGGGTAATACCAGGAACTTCACGACAGCGCTTCGGCGCGAAAGGATTTAGACATGGCAACTGGCACAGTCAAGTGGTTCAACGATTCCAAAGGTTTCGGCTTCATCGCTCCGTCCGACGGCGGTGACGACCTGTTCGCTCACTTCTCCGAGATCCAGGCCGACGGCTTCAAGACTCTGCAGGAAGGCGCAACCGTCTCCTTCGACGTCACCCAGGGCAAGAAAGGCCTGCAGGCGTCCAACATCAAGCAGACTTCCTAACATCCGTTAGCACTCTGCTCGGGCGCAAGCCCAACCACAAGGCCCGCTCATGCGGGCCTTGTTGCGTCTGGGCCAAAAACTCACGCGTGAACGGTCTTGACCCAGGCGTGCAGGCGCACATCCACCGTGAGGCTCAACGTCGTCAGTGCCTGCGCGCGCTCCCGGCCCTGGGCGCTCGCCCGGTAAAGATGTGGCGTCATGGCCAGAAGATCGGCAATCGCCGCTTGGTCGTCGAGGGTCAGGGTCTCGCGAATGCGCTGCTCGTCTCTGACTGCGAACCCCGTCGGCGGCTTGGGCGGCGCGCTGCGTTCGGGTTTAAGGCTAGGGTAGATGATCTCGCGCAGCTCGCGAAGATGATCGCCCCCCGCCTCCGCCTGAATCCACACCCCGCCCGGGGCCAGCACCCGGGAAAACTCTTGCATCACCGGAAAACCGAACAGGCACAGCAGGCGATCGACGCTCTGGTCCTGAATCGGCAGGTTGGCGTTGCTGCCGACCAGCCAGCGGGCCTCCTTCAGGTGATCGTCACCGCTTGCCCGCGCCTGCCTGGAGGCCTGCTGCACCGCCCACTTGGAGATATCCAGCCCGACGAGCGCCAGCGCCGCGTCACCGGCCAGACGGGCTAGCTCACGCAGGTAGTACCCCTCGCCGCAGCCGGCGTCCAGGCAGCGAAGCGGCGAACTCGTGCAACCTTCGAACACGGCTTCGCTCACCGCCTCGGCGACTTTGCGGTAGTGCCCCGCGTTCAGAAAGCGCTGGCGCGCCGCCACCATCTCCTTGCTGTCGCCGGGATCCGCGGAGCGCTTGTTCTGCACCGGCAGCAGGTTGACGTAGCCTTGGCGCGCGATATCGAAACTGTGCCCCGTCGGGCAGCGCCAGCTCGATTCGAGGGGGTGGAGAGGCTGGCCATCCAGCGGGCAGGCCAGCGCCTGGAAGGAAGTCGACGACATTGCAGAACTCTGGAGAAAGGGTGTAAGGCGCGGTGATACCTCACGCCATCGGCGAGCGGCCGCGACAGGGTATCAAAAGTGTCCCGCGCTGGCGCCTTGAAACGCTGCTCGATACGGCGTCACGACGAGACGTCGCGTGATGGAGGCTGACGCGCATAGTCCTGGAACAGCCCGTGCTGCCACTGGCGCACCGCCAGCACCGAGGTGGTGCCGAAACGCTGGCCGATGGGCAGCACCTGCTCGCGTTCGCACAGGGCGTGGAACTCCTTGGCCAGGCGCTGGACGATCTGCTGCCACTCCTGGTTGCCGGCGCGCGACAGCAGACCGTTGAGCACCACGAGCTTTTCACTGTCGGCCTCGAAGCGCGAGCGGAAGAAGTCGCCGGCGATGTGCGCCTGGAAGAACTGCTGGATCGGCCCGCCCGGGCGCCAGCGAAAGTTGGCCGCCACCCGGCGCTTGATGCGATTGCCCGGCAAGAGTTCGATCAGCCCCAGCTTCTCGAGGGCGAGCAGGTGCGTCGTGCACTGC
>NZ_JAMZBD010000231.1:0-4863 GCF_024158685.1 Halomonas sp. 707D4
GTGGGAGACGACGTAGACCGGGTCGATCCCCATCACCGTGGCGATCACCGCCATCTCCCCCACCCCGCCGGGAATCAGCGCCAGCAGCACCGCGGTGAACCCGAGCGAGGTGAATGAGGCCACGAGCCACGCCATCAGCATCGCCGCCGCCAGGGCGAACAGCGCGTAGGCGATGCCGAAGCGCCCCACGCTCAGGACCTGACGCCAGGGGGTTCCGGAAAAGCGCGCCCCGACGGAAGAGCCGAGGATCATGAACGCCAGCAGCACCGGCCAGGCGGGCAAGGAGAACCCGACCCCGGCGTTGGTCATGATCGCCCCGGCCACCATGGGCCCGAGAAATTCCGGCAGCGGCGCGCGACACCGCCGCAGCACCCACCAGCAAAGAGGCGCCAGCATCAACGCGGCGATATCGGAAAGCGCGAGCCAATGGGTGTCGCTTTCGAGGGTGACCTCGTCGACGAACAGGCTCGCCAGAAGGGCCGCGCCGGAGACCACGGTCACCAGGCGAAGTGAATGGGAAATGGCGATCCAGCGAAGATCCCCTCGGGCGGGCTCCGCCAGCACCAGGGCCGAGTTCATGCTGCCGGGGTAGGCGCAGAACATGGCGCTGATGCGCCCGACCTTGGCTTGGGTGAAGATCCAGTAGCCCCCGGCCAGCATCATCACCATGTAGAGCAGCATGGCGATGACGCTCGGGTACCACCGAACGAGCCCGAGAAGCTCCTGGGCCTGGATACGGCTGCCGATGAACAGCCCGAGCAGCGCGATGGCGACGACGTGAACGCGCTTGTCCACCCCGGTCCTGACGCCCGCGATCGAGGCGCTCATGACCAGAAACAGCGCTCCCAGCATCCAGGCCAGCGGCAGCGAAAAAAGGGTGGCGATCGCGCCACCCAAGCTACCCAGACACAGCGTCTTCAGCGTTTTCGACATGGCCTACGCCCGGGCCGCGCGGTAGGCCTTGAAGCGGTTCATCAGCGGCTGGCCGAACAGGGAAAGCAGCAGCAGCGCGAGGATGCCGAGCGCCACCGGCCGACCGAACAGGTAGGTGAAGTCGCCACCGCTGATCTGGTAGGAGTGCAGCAGCGATTTCTCGGCAAGCGAACCAAGTAACAGCCCGATGACCGCTGCCGGCACCGAATAGCCGTAGTGACGCAGGATCCAGCCGATCACCGCGAAGATCAACACCGTGACCGGGCCGGTCATGTTGCCGGTCAACCCGAAGGAGCCCATCACCGCCAGCACCAGCACCGACGGAATCAAGTAGCGCATGGGGACCTTGACGATGTTCGCCAGCACCGGGATGAACAAGAGCCCCACCACGATCAGCAGGAACACCTGGGCGAAGTTGGCGAAGATGATGGCGTAGACCACGTCGGTCTGCTCGCGGATGAACTGCGGCCCGCCGGTGATGTTGTGCATGGCGAAGGCCGCGAGCATCACCGCGGTGGCGCCGCCGCCGGGAATGCCCAGGGCCAGCAAGGTGGCCATGGAACCCGCTTCCGATGTGCTGTTGGCGGATTCCGAGGCGACCACGCCCTTGGGGTTGCCCTTGCCAAACGACGCCGGGTCCTCGTCGCGACGCTTGGCCTCGACGTAGGAGAGCAGGTTCGACACCGACGAGCCGACCCCGGGCACGGCGCCGACGAACACGCCGATCAACCCGCCGCGCAGCATCACGCCCGGGTAGCGAAACGCCATCTTGCACCCGGCCAGGATCTCGCCGATGCGCACCTTGCGCGAGTCTTCGGATTCGACGATGAAGCCCTTGTTGGCCAGCTTGAACAGCTCCGAGGCGGCGAACATGCCCATCATCGCGGGGATGACCGGGATGCCGTCGAGCAGGTAGGTCTGGCCCATGGTGCCCCGGGCAAGGCCGATCTCGCTGAAGCCGATGGTGCCCGCCAGAAGCCCGACGAAGCCGACCATCAGCCCTTTGAGCACCTGCTCGCCCTTGAGGCTCGCGATCAAGGTCATGCCCCAGAGAATGACGATGAACATCTCGGCAGGCCCGAGCTTCAACACCATGACCGACAGCGGCTGGATCATGATGAACAGGATCACGTAGCCGAGCAGCACCCCCACCACGGAGGAGGCCAGCGCCACCCCCAGGGCCTGGTTGTGCTGGCCGTTGCGCGCCATCGGGTAGCCGTCGAAGGCGGTGGCGATCGCCGACGACGTGCCGGGGATGTTCATCAGGATCGCGGGAATGCCCGCCCCGAAGGAGCCGCCGGTGAAGATGGCGGTCAGAAACAGCATGGCCTGGACGAAGTCCATGTACATGGTGATGGGCAGGAAGATCGCCATGGCCATGGAGATCTGAAGCCCGGGGGTGGCGCCGAAGATGAGGCCCAGCACGATGCCGGGCACGACCACCATCCACGGGTCGAAACTGGAAAACAGCAGAACCATGCTCTGCTGGACCGCGTCAAAATCGATCATGTCGGTTCCTTAGCTGGGCAGCAGCAGCAGGGTCATGGGGTACGGCAGCATCTGGGAGAAGAAGAACGCCGTGCCGAGGCCGAAGGCGACGCTGAACCCTGCCAGCAGCAGCCAGTTGCGCTCCCCCTTGAGCACCAGAAACAGCGCGATGAACGCCACCGTGGCGATATCGAATCCCAGGGTCTCGAGCGAGAGCACGTAGGCGGCGAACAGTCCCACCACGGGCAGCGTGCGGTAAAGCGGCTCCTCTTCGCTGCTGGCGCGAAGCAGGGTGCCGTGCTTCAGGCGCAGCACGAACTCGAGGGCGATGATGGCCAGTACCAGCAGTGACAGCGGCAGGATCAAGAGCAGGTTCTGGACCTGGGAAGAGACGCTGATCGCATCCATCAAATACCAAAGCGTGAAGCACGCCAGCGCCATGAGGACCAGAAGGTCCCCATAGTCGCGTCGTTGTACGGACATGGGAGTTCTCCAGCCCGGCCCCTACCGGGGGCCGGACGTCAGACGGGATTATTTCAGAAGGTGGGCGTACTGCTCGAAGACGTCGAAGTTCTCGCGCATCAGCTCGTTGGCGCGGTCCGGTCCGATCCATACGCCGCCCATTTCGTTGCGCTCGAGGTGATCCTGCACTTCCTTGCGCGCCAGCGCGCTCTGGATGGCATTGGTCAGCGTCTCGAAACGCTCCGGAAATTCGCGCTCCATTTCGCTGGTCACGGCGAAGCCGCGCATGGAGCCCTGGAGAATGGGCACTTCCACGCCGGTGGGCTCGAGGGCTTCGTTGATCGGCGGGACGTCCCACTGATCGATGCGCTCGTCGCTGACGATGGCCAGCGGCGTCAGGAACTCGCGAATGCCTTCGCTGCCCTGGGCGCTGATGGAGACGAAGTCCACCTGGCCGCCGGCCACCGCCGAGCGGGCCTCGCCACCGCTGTTGTAGGTCACGAGGTTCAGGTTTTCCTGGGGAATGCCGGCCTGGTCGAGCAGCAGGCGCACCATCAGGTGGCCGGCGGAGCCCTGTACCACGGCGCCGCGCACCTGCTTGTCGCCTTCGCGCAGGGCGTCGAGCAGCGACGGCAGATCCTCGTAGCCGCTGTCGCGGTTGGCGGCGATCAAATCCAGGTCGAACCACTGGAAGTTGATGTAGTTGAAGTCATCGACGCTGAAGTTGGCGCCACCGGTCAGAATCGAGTTGGTGAGGTAGGGCGCGAAGGTGGAGGCATAGACGGTGTAGCCGTCGTCGGGCATGTTCAGCACGTAGTTGGAGGCCACCTGGGTGCCGGCACCGGGGCGGTTGGTCACCTGGACCGGCACGCCGATCTCCTCGGAGAGGTAGCCGGACATCAGCCGCGCCAGGCGATCGGCGCTGCCTCCGGTGCCGAAGCCCACGATCATGTTGATCGGGCGCTCCGGATAGTCGTCGGCCACGGCGGGCAGCGCCATCGAAAGAGTCGCCAGGGCGACGGTGGCACCGACCAGCAGCGACTTCATCTTCATGCCGAAAGGCGAAGAGCTTGGAGCGAAAACGTTCGGGGTGGAAACGTTCTGGGTAGAAAAGATCTTGAGCATAGCGGTCTCGCTTTTTATAGGTTTATCTTTTTTTTAGGAACAGGGCACGCCCTGTGGAGTGCACACGCTATGGCATGAAGCTTTCACCAACCTTGCACGGCGGCAAAAGCCAACTAAAGTCTAACCCCCGCCGCCGGCCTCGCGCTTCAAGAACGCCATCGCCGCCTTCATCGCCCCGCGGCGCAGCAGAAAACTGCCGATATGACCGCGTCCGCGCTGCAGGTAGAGCTCTGCAGGCACGCCTTGATCCTGGAGGGCAAGATAGAAATTTCGCGCCTGGTCCACGGGCACCAGCCGGTCCCGGTTGCCATGGAAGATGAAAAACGGCGGTGCCTGGGGCGTGACGTAGTGGATCGGCGAGGCCTGCACGTAGGCCTCGGGCCGCTCCTGGCGGGTGCCGCCCAGCAGGCCGACCACGAGCGGCCCATCGTCGAACTTCGTCAGATTGCCTGGCAGCCCTCCCACCGCCACCGCCTTGAGCCGGGTATGGTCGCCACCGTAGGGCTCGGCCAGCGGCCCGGTCTGGCTTGCCAGGGCCAGCAGGCTCACCAGGTGCGCGCCGGAGGAGTATCCGACCCCGACGATTCGGTCGGTATCGATGCGAAACCGGTCGGCGTTGGCATGAATCCACGCCATGGCCTGCTGCAGATCCTGAAGCTGTGCGGGAAAGCGGTAGCGCGGCGCGAAGCGGTAGGCCACGTTCACCGTCACGTAGCCTTGGCCGGCGAGCTGGCGGGCGATGCCCTCCATGTCGTCGGGACTTCGCCGGCGCCAGCCGCCACCGTGCACGATCAGCGCCGCCGGGCGAAGCGCGCCCGCCGGGGTCGCCGGCAGGCGTACCCGGACCTCCAGCGG
>NZ_JAMZBD010000232.1:0-4849 GCF_024158685.1 Halomonas sp. 707D4
GGGTGGCCTGGATGCAGCACGTGACGATCAGCGCCCCCTTCGCGCCAGCGTCGGGTGGCGTCGATACGCGC
Source organism: Halomonas sp. 707D4 (assembly GCF_024158685.1). Taxonomy (NCBI): domain Bacteria; kingdom Pseudomonadati; phylum Pseudomonadota; class Gammaproteobacteria; order Oceanospirillales; family Halomonadaceae; genus Halomonas; species Halomonas sp. 707D4. The sequence continues at coordinate 72 of NZ_JAMZBD010000232.1, forward strand.
TTGCAGCGGGCTCGTTGCCGGGTGATCAAGCCACAGCCGCAAGGCGCTGGCCGCAGGGCCAGGAAGGGCCGCGAGCCATCCCAGCGGCCAGTCGAGGCGGCGACTGGCGAGGGCAGCGATGCGGTGAGCGCCCATGCCGGGAAGCGCCTCCACGGCGAGCCATGCGTTCTCGTCCATTTTCCCCTCCCTGCCTAGCGTCGATGATGCCTCGCGGTGATGCTAGCGAGACGGCGAGCGCACCTCGTCGCCGACCGCCAGCACGTTGGACACCCGCATCACCAGGGCATAGCTCACGGTGCTGTAGGGCTTGAACACCATGACCATGCCGCCCTGGGTGCCGGGCAGTTGCAGGCGCTCGCCGGTGCGCGGGTCGCTGACCACCTCGCCTAGCTGGTTCACCTCGAGCACGTGGCCGGGCTGCAGACCATCCTCGGTACCGAGATCGAGCGCGACCACCTGCAGCCGGCCGATGAAGCGAACCCCGCCGGGGGCGGCGATGATGTGACCGGCCACCGCCGACTGAGGCGCGCGAGGCTGGAAATCCTCGTCGAAGGCGACCTCCAGCGGCAGCAGGATGTCGTCGTTGCGCACCTCCTGCTGGGCGCGCAGCACCTCGACCCGGGCGATGTCGCCCTGCTGATCGAGACGCCGCCCCTCGCCGACGTAGACCAGCTCGCGACCGAGCGGCGTGCCGTCGGTGCCCAGATACACCTCCCCCGGACGGTAGAAGCCCAGCGGCGTCTCTTCGGGAAGTCCGCCGCGCACGTAGAGCGTGTCGCCGGCGCCGCTGATCAAGCGTTGGTTCTCGCCGCCCACCACGTAGCCGAGCTCGTCGAGCGCCTCGCCCTGGGCCAGGAAGCGATGCTCGCGCAGAAACGCCGCGACCACCTCGCGAGGCAGCGGCGCGATCGCCTCGCGGGTCGGGATGCGCCGCACCTGGGGCGAGAGCTTCACCACCGGGCGCCCACGCTCGAGCGCCAGGCACGGGGTACCGGCGCAGTCGCCCAGCACCAGGACGTCGCCGGGGTAGATGAGGTGCGGATTGTCGATCTGCGGGTTGTCCCGCCATAACGTGGGCCACTGCCAGGGGGCGTCGAGAAAGCGTGCCGCGATGTCCCACAGGGTGTCACCGCGCACCACCACGTAGCGCTCGGGGGCGTCGTCGCGCACGCGCTCCCAGGCCTGGGCGAGGCTGCCCGAAAGCATAACCCCCAGCAGCGCCGCGAGCGCGCCATGACGCAGGGACTTCTTGACGGCCATAGGATCTCCCCGAAAACCTTGAAAGCGGCGCCAGGCCCGCTGCGCGCATGCCCAGAAGTGCCGTCGGCGTGGTATAATGACCTATAGTAAAGCACATCGCCGCGCCAACCCAACTTAGGCCGGCACGCGATCCCGGCGCGTACGCCGGCCGCCACCCAGACTTTCAGAATCCACGCTTTGATAACGGTGATTGCAACGCCATGGCCAAACGTCCCATTCTCGAATTTCCCGATGAACGCCTGCGGACCAAGGCGCAACCGGTAGAGACCGTCGACGACGACATCCGCCAGCTCGTCGACGACATGCTGGAGACCATGTACGACGCCCGCGGCATCGGCCTTGCCGCCACCCAGATCGACGCTCACCGCCGCGTGGTGGTGATGGACGTCTCGGAAAACGGCAACGAGCCTCTGGTGATGATCAACCCGCGCTACACGCCCATCGGCGAGGAGAAGGCGCCTCTGTCGGAAGGCTGCCTGTCGATTCCCGAGCAGTACGCCGAGGTGCCGCGCTTTCTGAAGGTCAAGCTCGAGGCGCTGGATCGCCACGGCGAAGCCTTCGAGCTCGAGGCCGAAGGCCTTCTCGCCCACTGCATCCAGCACGAGTACGACCACCTCGAGGGGGTGCTGTTCGTCGACTACCTCTCGCCCCTGAAGCGCGAGCGCATCCAGAAGAAGATGCAAAAGCGCCACAAGCTGATGCAGGACGCCTGAGCGATCGACAAGCCGCCTTCGGGCGGCTTTTTGCGCTACGCCTCCCTTACTCAAACGTCCTTCGAACAGGTAGTCACATGTCGTCACTGCGCGTCGTCTTTGCAGGCACCCCTGAGTTCGCCCGGTCCCACCTCGCCGCCCTGCTGGAAAGCCGCCACCAGGTGGTGGGCGTCTACACCCAGCCCGACCGCCCCGCCGGGCGCGGGCGCAAGCTCACCCCGAGCCCGGTCAAGCAGCTGGCGCTCGAGCACGGCCTCACGGTCCACCAGCCGCCAAGCCTGAAGGAGCCCGCCGCCCAGGCGGCGCTTGCCGAGTTCGAGGCGGACATCATGGTGGTGGTCGCCTACGGGCTCCTGCTGCCCCAGGCGGTGCTCGACATACCGCGCCTTGGCTGCATCAACGTCCACGCCTCGCTCTTGCCGCGCTGGCGCGGCGCGGCACCCATCCAGCGCGCCATCGAGGCCGGCGACGCCGCCTCCGGGGTGACCATCATGCAGATGGATGCGGGACTCGACACCGGCGACATGCTGCTCGAACGGCCAACGCCGATCACCGAGCACACCACCGGCGGCGCGCTGCACGACCAGCTGGCCGAAGAAGGGCCCCGGGCACTGATCGAGGTGCTCGACGCCTTCGCCGCCGGCACGGTGACGGCTACTCCCCAGCCCGAGGCCGGCGTGACCTACGCGGCCAAGCTCAGCAAGGCCGAAGCGGAGCTCGACTTTCGCCAGGGCGCCGAGACGCTGGCGCGACGCATCCGCGCCTTCAACCCTTGGCCTGTGGCCTGGTGCGCCCTGGGCGACGACCGCCTGCGCCTGCACATGGCAAGCGCCGAAGCGACCGGGCAGCCCGGCGCCGCGCCGGGCACGCTGCTCGAACACGGCGACGGGGCGCTGCGCATCGCCTGCGGCGAGCGCGGCGACGAGGTGCTGCGCGTGAGCCAGGCTCAGTTGCCCGGCGGCAAGGTCCTGCCGGTCAGCGCCCTGCTCAACTCGCGCCATGCGGGGCTGGTGCCCGGCAGTCGGCTGGGTCGTACGAGCGAAGGAGAAGCGTCATGAGTGCGCGTCGTCCCCAGGAAGGCAGCGGCCAGGAAGTGCGCGCCGCCGCGGCCCGCGCGCTGGTGCCGGTGCTGAACGAGCAGGGTTCGCTTGCAGGCCTTGACGAGCACAGCGTGATCGCCCGCGATCGCGGCCTGCTCAAGGAGCTCTGCTTCGGCACCTGCCGGCGCCTGCCGCGCCTCGAGGCGCTCGCCGCGCGCCTGCTCAAGCAGCCGTTCAAGAAGCGCGACCGCGACGTTCACGCGCTGCTGCTGGTCGGCATCTATCAGCTGCTCTACATGCGCATTCCGCCCCACGCGGCGGTGGGCGAGACCGCTGGCGCGGCGCGGCTGCTCAAGAAGGAGTGGGCAACGCGAGTGCTCAACGGCTGCCTGCGCCGGCTGCAGCGCGAGCACGCCGAGCTCGAAGCCGAGGTGGATCGCGACGAAAGCGCCCGGCTTTCGCACCCGCAGTGGCTTCTGGACGCGCTGCGCAAGGCCTGGCCCGAACAGTGGTCCGACGTGGTGGAGGCCAACAACCAGCCCGGGCCGATGACGCTGCGGGTCAACCAGCGCTTGGGCGATCGCGAGGCGTACCTGGCCAAACTGATGGATCTCGGCCTCGAGGCGCGCCTGTGTGCCCACGCCCCGGACGGCATCACCCTAGAGACGCCCTGCGACGTCAGCGCCCTGCCGGGCTTCGACGACGGCCTGGTCAGCGTGCAGGACGAGGCGGCCCAGCTCTGCGCGACGCTGCTCGGCCCGGTGCTGGCCCCGCGCCCCGGCGCCCACGTGCTGGATGCCTGCGCTGCCCCCGGCGGCAAGACGGCGCACCTGCTCGAGCAGTTCGACATCGCCCTGACGGCGCTGGACAGCGACAACCAGCGCCTTGCCCGGGTCGAGGACACCCTGACCCGCCTCAACCTCGAGGCGCGCCTGGTCCACGCCGATGCCGCCGAGCGCGACTGGTGGAACGGCACGCTGTTCGACGCCATCCTGCTCGACGCGCCCTGCTCCGGCACCGGGGTGATCCGCCGCCATCCGGACATCAAGGCGCTGCGCCGGCCAAGCGACATCAAGAAGCTCGCCAAGCTCCAGGCCGCGCTGCTCGACAACCTCTGGGGACTCTTGCGCCCGGGCGGAACGCTTCTGTACGCCACCTGCTCGATTCTGCCCGAGGAGAACGCCCGCCAGATCGACGCCTTCGTCGAGCGCACCCAGGATGCACGCGTCACCACGCCCACGGACGTGGCCTGGGGCGTGGCCAGCGGCCATGGGCGGCAGCTGTTTTCACAACAAAACAGTCACGACGGCTTTTTTTATGCCAGACTGGAAAAGCGCCCGACGCAGTAAGGGCGCCGCACAGCCACTTCACGACAAGGATGGAGATCCCATGAGCGATCATGTCTACAAGCACGTAGAAATCACCGGCTCTTCCGAGACCAGCATCGAAGATGCCGTCCAGAACGCGCTGGCCAAGGCTTCGAAGAGCATCGACCACATGCGCTGGCTCGAGATCACCGACACCCGCGGCCACATCGAGAACGGCCGGGTCGCCCACTGGCAGGTGACGGTGAAGGTCGGCTTCACGCTCGAATAATTCACCACTGCTTTTCGACGGCGGCTGGTTTACACTGGCCGCCGTCTTTATTGCAGCGCCCTTCCTGTTTTCGATTCGAACGCGCCGGCGCTTCCAACGGATTCGATTCAGCCATGAAAATCATCATTCTCGGCGCCGGCCAGGTCGGCGGCACCCTGGCCGAACACCT
>NZ_JAMZBD010000233.1:0-4844 GCF_024158685.1 Halomonas sp. 707D4
GTACTGGAAGTGCTCGTCGCGCCCGCGATGATCGACGAACTCCAGCGCACAGGGCGCCGCTTCGGTACAGCCTTCGCTGCCCGCGCGCCGCGACAGGTCGACGATCGCCGCCTGGCGGTCGAGGTGCGAAAGCGCTTCTTCGTCCAACTGGTAGCTGTCGCCGACGCCCAGGAGCGAGTAGCTGCTCGAGTAGAGCAGCGAGCGGGCCTGGTCGCCCTCCACGGCGAAGCGGCTGCGCTCCTCTCCACGTGCCACGGCGACGGAAAAACGCATGTTGCTGAGCCAGTGCAGGCCCTCCTGGCTCAGGGTGTGGCGCACCGTGGCGCCGGGCCAGCCGCGAATTTCCAGCCGGTAGCGCGCCTCGAAGGGGCGCGGTGCATCGAACCCATCGGCCAGGGTCGTGACCGGCGCGCCCAGGATCAGGCAGCCGAGCAGGGCTCCCAGGCCAAGCGTTCGATGGTTAGGCAAATTGATGGGCATGTGTCCTTGCTCCTTTCGAGTCACTCTTCCTTGTGAGCCGCCTGGCCTGCGATGGTTTCATGCCCGGATGACCGGAGTGTTCAATAGCCGTCGTCGGGGTTCACCGTGGCGAGGGTCTCGCCGGCTTCGAAGGCATGGATGTAGGAGATCACCTGGTCGATGGCGTCCACCAGCGGTGTCGGGGCGGCCATGTGGGGGGTGATGATAACACGCGGGTGGCGCCACAGGGGGTGTGTCGCCGGCAGCGGCTCCTCGCTGAACACGTCGAGCAGCGCGCCGCGCAGGTGCCCCGGCGTCCGATCATCGCCCAGGGCGGCCAGCAGGGCGTCTTCGTCGATCAGGCTGCCGCGCCCCGGGTTGATGACGCTGGCCCCCTTGGGCAGCCGGGCGAGGCGTTCGGCGTTCAGCAGGTGTTTCGTCGCGGCGGTGTCCGGCAGGATGGTCACCACGCTCTGTACCTGGCCGAGCAGCTCGTCGAGCCCTTCGTCGCCGTGCAGGCAGCGGATGCCCTTGATGTTTTTCGGCGAGCGGCTCCAGCCGAGGACTGGAAAGCCTGCCTGATCGAGGGCGGTGGCCACGAATTGGCCGATGGCGCCGAGACCCAGCACGCCCACCGGCCAGCGCGACTTCTCCACTACCGCGTGGGGGCGCCACTCGGCGCCTGCCTGCTGAGCCGCGTAGTGATCGAGGCTGCGGTAGAAATGCAGCACGCCGTAGAGCACGTAGTCGGCCATCAGCTCGCCCATGCCGGCATCGCGCAGCTTGACGATCGGCACGTCCCGGGGACGCTCCGGCAAGGCGAGCAGGTGATCGACGCCGGCGCCCAGGTTGATGATGCCCTTGAGGCGTTGCTGCTCGGCCAGCAGGTGCCCCGGGGCCTTCCATACGGCGAGATAGTCGGCGCCCTGGCGCTCGCTCGCCGGGGCGTCGCTTCCGAGCACCGTGGCGCCCGGGAGCGCCTCGGAAAGGGCGGTCTGCCACTGCGCCGCCTGGTCGGTGTGTACCACTATCTTCATGGAGGGCTCCTGTGGATCGCATGTTGCGGGTTACGGACTATCATGGGTTAAGTGGGCTAAAGGCTGCAAGGATGCCGCACGCGCCGGCCCGCTCATCCAGGGAAAAGGAGATCGATCATGGCAACTCGCAAGGCCCCGGTGGTCACGCGCAAGCGAAGCGGCAAGGGCTTTACCTATCAAACCGAAGACGGCGAGACGCTCAAGGACAAGCAGTGGCGCGCCTGGATCACGTCGCTAGCGATTCCGCCGGCCTGGCGCGACGTCGAGATCACCCTCGACAAGCGCCACCACATCCATGCCACCGGGCGCGACGATGCCGGGCGCAAGCAGTACGTCTACAACCCCAAGTGGCGCGAAAAGCGCGAGGCGCTGAAGTTCGACCGCATGATCGACTTCGCCCAGCGGCTCACGCCGATGCGCCGGGTCACCGGCCAGCACCTGCTCCAGGAAGGCCTGCCGCGGGAAAAGGTGCTGGCCTGCATGGTGCGCCTGATCGACAGCGCCTACTTCCGACCGGGCAGCGAGCGCTACCGCGAGCAGAACGACTCCTATGGGCTGACCACCATGCGCTCGAAGCACCTGACCATCGACGGCGACGAGCTGATCTTCGACTACCGCGGCAAGAGTGGCCAGGACCAGCACCGGGTGGTCGAGGACGCACGGCTTGCAAGCGTGGTGGCACAGCTCGACGACACCCCGGGCTACGAGATCTTCAAGTACTTCGACGAGAACGGCCACAAGGTGCGCGTCGACAGCAACGATCTCAACGACTACATCCACGAGGTGATGGGCGAGCAGTTCAGCGCCAAGGACTTTCGCACCTGGGCGGGTACCTCGATCGCCGCCCTGGCGCTCGAGGAGCTGGGCGTCGACGAGGACGAGAAGATCAGCCAGAAGAACGTGCGCGAGGCCGTCGAGCGGGTGGCCAAGTCGCTCGGCAACACGCCGAGCATCGCCAAGGCGAGCTACATCGACCCGCGCGTGGTGGAGAGCTATCTCGACGGCCAGACGCTGGAGAATTTCCGCCAGCTGGTCGAGGTCGAGCTCGACAAGGAGGACCTGACCGGCCCGGACGAGCGCGCCGTGCTCGAACTGCTCAAAAGCCGCCTGAAGCGCAAGGGCTGACGCCTTCTATCCGCCGCGGCGGTTTTTGATAAAGGCTTTGACCAACGGCCAAGGGTCGGTGCTAGTATCGGCTCAAGACGGCAACGGCGGTGTTCGTGGAAACCTGCCACCGTACGGGCCCAGCAAGCTGGTTTCTAGTGATCCAAAAGGGCGAGTCGCTCGATGAATGAGGTTTCCCTGCCTTTCACTCGCGAAGAGTATGCAAGCCGCCTCTGGAAAGTGCGGGCGGAGATGGCCGGTCGCGGCATCGACGTGCTGATCGTCAGCGACCCCTCCAACATGGCCTGGCTGACCGGCTACGATGGCTGGTCGTTCTACGTGCATCAGTGCGTGCTGGTGGGGCTCGAGGGCGAGCCGGTCTGGTTCGGTCGACGCATGGATGCCAATGGGGCGCTGCGCACCTGCTGGATCGACCCGGAGAACATCACCTACTACCCCGACTACTACGTCCAGAACCCGGACATGCACCCTATGGAGTACCTGGCCCAGTCGATCATGCCCCGGCGCGGCTGGCACACCGGGGTGGTGGGCATGGAGATGGACAACTACTACTTCTCCGCCAAGGCCTACCAGAGCCTTCTGCGCGAGCTGCCCCACGCCCGCTTCATGGACGCCAACGCCCTGGTCAACTGGTGCCGGGCGATCAAGTCGCCCCGGGAGATCGAGTACCTGCGCGTGGCGGGCAAGATCGTCGAAGGCATGCACTCGCGCATCCTCGAGGTGATCGAGCCGGGCCTGCCCAAGAGCAAGCTGGTGTCCGAGATCTACCGGGTCGGCATCGAGGGGTTCGTCGATGACAACGGGCGCGTGTTCGGCGGCGACTACCCGGCGATCGTGCCGATGCTGCCGACGGGAAAGGATGCCGCCGCGCCGCACCTGACCTGGGACGACACGCCGTTTCGCGAAGGCGAGGGCACGTTCTTCGAGATCGCCGGGGTGTTCAAGCGCTACCACGCGCCGCTGTCGCGCACGGTGTTTCTGGGCACGCCGCCGGTCGACTTCATCCGCGCCGAGTCCGCGCTTCTGGAAGGCATCGAGAACGGCCTCGCCGTGGCCAAGCCCGGCAACCGCACGGCGGACATCGCCATGGCGCTGGGCGCTGCGATGGACAAGTACGGCTTCGATCGCGGCGGCGCCCGCTGCGGCTACTCCATCGGGCTCTCCTACCCGCCGGACTGGGGCGAGCGCACCATGAGCCTGCGCCCCTCGGACGAGACGATCCTTCAGCCCGGCATGGTGTTCCACTTCATGCCCGGGCTCTGGGTCGACGAGTGGGGCCTGGAGATCACCGAAAGCATTCTGATCACCGACGACGGCTGCGAGACGCTGGCGGACTTCCCGCGCCAGCTGTTCGTCAAGTAACGACCGAAGGATTTGCCATGACACTGCGACCGAGCCCGATCTCCGCCACCGTCGACTTCGACGCCGACGGCGTCCAGCACGGCTTTCTGAAGCTGCCGATCTCCACCGACGTCTCCGCCTGGGGCGCGGTGATGATTCCCGTCACCGTGGTGAAGAACGGCCAAGGCCCCACCGCGCTTCTGACCGGCGGCAACCACGGCGACGAGTACGAGGGCATCACCGCGCTGTTGAAGCTCGCCAATGCCCTGACCGCCGAGGAGGTGACTGGCCGGGTGATCATCGTGCCCTGCATGAACACCCCGGCGGTGATGGCCGGCACGCGCACCTCGCCGCTGGACAAGGGCAACCTCAACCGCAGCTTCCCCGGCGACCCGGACGGCTCAGCCACCGCCCAGATCGCCGACTACTTCACCCGCGTGCTGGTGCCGATGAGCGATGTGGTGCTCGATCTGCACTCCGGCGGGCGCACGCTCGACATCCTGCCGTTTGCCGCCTCCCACGTGCTCGAGGACAAACAGCAGCAGCAGGCCGCCCTTGGCGGCGCCAAGGCCTTCGGCGCCCCTTACGCCATGGTGATGTTCGAGCTCGACGCCGAGCGGCTCTTCGATACCGCCTGCGAGCGCCAGGGCAAGGTGTTCGTCGCCACCGAGCTCGGCGGCGGCGGCACCTCGACGCCGCAAAGCATGGCGATCGCCGAGCAGGGCGTGCGCAATTTCCTGATTCATTACGGGCTGGTGGCGGGCGAGGTGACGATGCCGGAGGGCGGCCAGGTCTATCTCGACATGCCGGATGCCACCTGCTACGTGCAGAGCCGCCACCAGGGCGTTCTGGAGCTGACCGTAGCGCTGGGAGAGGCGGTGA
>NZ_JAMZBD010000234.1:0-4839 GCF_024158685.1 Halomonas sp. 707D4
GGACCACAACACCCGCGAGCGAATCGAGGGCTTCATCAAGGCGCGCGCCGAGCGCGGGCTCGCCACCCGCGACGCCGACCTCCTTCCCTGCGACTACGCCGCCGACAAGGCCCAGGTGGCGCTGGAAGCCTACATGCGTCACCGCACCCGGCTGCCCGCCGCCATGTTCGTGAACTCCACCATCGCGCTGGAGGGCATCGTGCGCTGGCTGCAGCAAAGCGGCCATCAGTTGGACGAGGTGACGGTAGGGTGTTTCGACTGGGACCCGCTGGCCGCCGCGCTCTACCCGCACCTGATGATGGCGCGCCAGAGCGTGGAGGTGATGATCGAGCAACTTTTTGCAATGATCGACGATCCCGCCCAGGCGCCGGGCACGCTCGTCGAGGTGGCGCCGGAACTGATCGGCATCTAGGCGGCGGCGGGGTGAAGAACTGCGCTACACTGGGCCCACGCCCCCTCTTTGAGAGCCCGCCCCATGCCGCACAGCATGACCGCCTTTGCACGCACCGAACGGGCCGCCTCGTTTGGCACCCTCCAGGTCGAGCTGCGCTCGGTCAACCAGCGCTACCTGGACCCGCACTTTCGTCTGCCGGAGACGCTTCGCGAGCTCGAACCTGCGCTTCGCGACGCGCTCAGAACCCGGCTGGGACGCGGCAAGATCGAATGCCAGCTGCGCTTCGAGCCCACCGACAGCGCCCAGTCACCGACCGTGAACGGCGCACGCCTTGTCGAGCTCGCCGAGGCCCTCGCCACCATCGCCGAACACGTGCCGAGCGCCGCCGCGCCCACTACGCTTGCGCTGCTCGACTACCCCGGCGTGCAGGAGACCCGGCATCTGGATCACGACGCCATCCAGCGTGAGGCGCTGGCGCTGTTCGACCAGGCACTCGATGAGCTGATCGCCGCCCGCGCCCGGGAAGGCGAGAAGCTCGGCGCGCTGATCCACGCGCGCCTCACCGCGGTGAGCGAACAGGTCGCCAAGGTGCGTGCGCTGCTCCCCGCCATCATCGAGCGCCAGCGTACTTTGCTGCTCGAACGTCTGGAGAGCGTGAAAGCCGAGCTCGACCCCCAGCGCCTGGAAGCCGAGCTGGTGCTGGTCGCCCAGAAGGCGGACGTGGACGAAGAGCTCGACCGCCTCGACGCCCACGTCGGCGAGGTGCGCCGCCAGCTCGAGCAAGAAGGCCCCCAGGGCCGCCGGCTCGACTTCCTGATGCAGGAGCTCAACCGCGAGGCCAACACCCTCTCGTCGAAGTCCGTGGTCACCGACACCACCCGCTGCGCGGTGGAGTTGAAGGTCTTGATCGAACAGATGCGCGAGCAGATTCAGAATATCGAGTGAGGTAGATGAGTCGAACCCTTTAGTGTGTTCATAGGTTCGTGCACAGCACTACCACCTCTTTCGCCTGTTCAATTTTCGCAAGGGGCCCAAGCTCTTTTTTCTAAAAGGCGATCTTCGCGAGCGGCTGTGGCTCGAGCCGGACAGCTATCGGGCGGGCGTACGTTGACGCCAGGCGGGGCGATACGACCAGAAACCTCATCACCTGCGGTTTGCTATACTTCATTCTCACGATTAATTTAACCTCAGCCCTTCGTTCATCCGCCGGAACTCGGTACGCACGCTTCATGCACGATCATCATGTCTCCTACAACCTGGCCCTGGTGCTGCTCTCCTTCGGTATCGCGACCATCGCCTCCTTTACCGCGCTCGACCTGGCGGGTCGCGTGCGCGCCAGTACCGGGGTAGCCAGCCATCTCTGGCTGGCCGGCGGTGCCTTCGCCATGGGCACGGGGATCTGGGCGATGCACTTCGTCGGCATGCTCGCCATGGAGATGGCGGCCAGCGTCGCCTACGGGCTCTCGCTGACGCTGGTGTCGCTGATCGCCGCGATCGCCACGTCCGCGATCGCCCTGCTGATCGTGCAGCGCGGACGACTGACGCTGGCGCGACTGGGTGGCGGGGCGCTGGTGATGGGCGGCGGGGTGTGCTTGATGCACTACGTCGGCATGTCGGCCATGCACATCGAAGGGCGGCTGCGCTACGAGCCCGCGCTCTTCGCCCTCTCGGTACTCATTGCGGTATCGGCGTCGGCTGCCGCGCTGTGGCTCGTCTTTCGCCTCAATCCGACGGGAGCGCGGCGCTCGCCGCTCTGGCAGCGGCTGGTGGCCGCGGTGATCATGGCACTGGGCATTTCCGGCATGCACTATACGGGCATGGCGGCGGCGGTCTACCCTGCCGACGCGGTGTTGCTCGACGGGGGCGGCGTGTCGGTTGCGCAGCTGGCGGTGAGCGTGGCGCTGGTTTCCACCTGCATCATGCTGGCGGCGCTGATGATCTCGCTGTTCGATGCCCACATGACCTCGCGCAACGCACAGTTGGCGGCATCGCTGCTGGCGGCCAATACCGAGCTCAAGCAGATGATCTACCGCGATGCCCTCACGCAGTTGCCCAATCGACTGCTGCTGGAGGAGCGCCTGGAGGAGCAGCTAGCGGGCTCGGCGACCTTCGCGCTGTTCTTCGTCGATCTCGATCGCTTCAAGCAGGTCAACGACACGCTCGGCCACCACGTGGGCGATCAACTGATTCGCCAGGCGGCGGATCGGCTGCGCGCTGCGGTGCGTGAAAGCGACACCGTCGCCCGGGTCGGCGGCGACGAGTTCATCGTGCTGCTGGGGGAGAGTAGCGGGCGCGAGGAGGCGGACATGCTCGCCCGCCGGCTGGTGAGCACGCTGGACAAGCCGTTTCAGATCGGCTCGAGCGTGGTCAAGGTCTCGACCAGCGTGGGCATCAGCCTCTACCCGGACGATGGGCTTGACCGCCATGCCCTGATGATTCACGCCGATGCCGCGATGTACGCCGCCAAGCGGCTGGGGCGCAACACCTACCAGTTCTTCGAGCTCGACATGACCTCCATCGAGGAGCGACGTATCACGCTCGAGCGCCGGTTGCGCCTGGCGCTCGACAGCGACACGCTGGACCTGGCCTACCAGCCCAAGGTCGAGGTCGAGAGCGGGCGCATCACCGGCGTCGAGGCACTGCTGCGCTGGAAGGACGACGAGCTGGGCATCGTCGAGCCCAGCGAGATCATCCCCCTGGCCGAGGATACCGGGCTGATCCTGCCGCTCGGCGAATGGGTGCTGCGCACGGCCTGCCGCTATGCCCAGCAATGGCATGAAGAGACCGGGCAGGCACTGTTCATCTCGGTGAACATCTCGGCCATCCAGCTCAACAGCCGCCACTTCGTCGAGACGGTCATCAAGGTGCTGGAGGACACCGGCCTGGCGCCCACGTGCCTCGAGCTCGAACTCACCGAAAGCGCCCTGGTGCTCAACCCGGACATCGCCCTGGAAGCGCTCAACGAGCTTCGCGCCCTGGGGATCGCGATCTCGATCGACGACTTCGGCACCGGCTACTCCAACCTCGCCCAGCTGCGCCGCTTTCCCATCGACCGGCTCAAGATCGACCGCGCCTTCATGGCCCACGCCGTCACCGATGCCCAGGACGCCGCCATCGTCAAGGCGGTGGTGGCGCTGGCCCAGAGCCTCGATTTGCAGGTGGTGGCGGAGGGTGTCGAGAACGAGCAGCAGCTCGCCCTGATCAGCCAGCTCCACAGCCACGAATATCAAGGCTACCTGTTCAGCGAGGCGCTCTCCGGCGAGGAACTCAAGCGGTTCTGGGCGGCGCATGCGTCACGCGGCCAAGCGGTCGACCCTTCTGACGAGGGGGCGATGAATTCTGGCGACTGATGGGCTGGCAGCATCGCGGCTTGAAAGATGGAAATTGACGCTTGCCCCGGAGAGTACCCAGAGTAATCTGCAAAGAAACGGGGAGTGCTCGGTCGAGCTGTGGTTCGACACTGGCTCGATTGGCCCGGGGCATGACCCGAGGTGGGCTCAAACTAATGCGCCCATGTCGCTGCTCATAGCCTTATGCGTATTGAAAGAAAACCCCCTGGCGGTTTTGCGCCAATACGCCCGCCGCGACCTGTTCACCGGTTGATAGCGTGCGCGTCACGTTCAGCCGCTGTATTGGCTTGAAGTCATGTGCGAGTACCTCATCAATCGATGAGGGCAGGCTTGCGCTGTTCGTATCGTGCTGGGTCAGCGCATGTAGCCGCGACAGATCATCTAGGCTGTGATGAACGGCGCCCGGGCCGGATAAGCGCCGTCTTCCGGTACTGCCTGGCCCATGATCGTGCTTGGCAGTACCGGTCGGCAAGGCAATGGTCGGCGGTGCAAGCAAGATGGTCGGGTCGATTTCCTTCAATCACCCTGTGGAAATTATTCGCTCCTCAATCGCGGCGCCGGGTTTTAAGCTGTGGGCATTGTGCATCGAGGAGTCCTACATGTCCGTTTCGAACGTTGCTACTCCACGCCGCGTCCTCAAACAGCACCCGGCCCGCCGCGACGATATCGGCGATCTCGTCACCCGGCGACCGTTGCCGGGCTCCGGGCTCGATCAGCTCGACCCGTTCCTGTTTCTGAACCACCACGGTCCGCAGGTGTACCCGGCGAATAACCAGGGCCTGCCGTTCGGGCCGCATCCGCACCGCGGCTTCGAGACGGTGACGTTCATTCTGGAGGGCTCGCTCGCCCATGCCGACAGCGCCGATCACCAGAGCGTGATCCATGCAGGCGGCGTGCAGTGGATGACCGCCGGTAGCGGCATCGTTCACGCGGAGGTGTCGCCGCCAGAATTTCTGCGCGACGGCGGGCCGCTGGAGATTCTCCAGCTGTGGGTCAATCTGCCTTCCCGGCTCAAGATGAGTGCGCCGCGCTACGTGGGGCTCCAGCAGGACGATATTCCCGCCATTGCGCTCAACGGCGGCGCCACGCTGAACC
>NZ_JAMZBD010000235.1:0-4816 GCF_024158685.1 Halomonas sp. 707D4
CCCCGCCACGGCCACTCCTGACGCTTCACTCCCCTCTCTTCACACCGGGCAGCACGCAGAGCATTTCATACAACAGCGTGGCGCCCATCAGCGCGGTATTGCCGCTGGTATCATAGGGCGGTGAGACCTCGACGAGATCGCCGCCGACGATGTTGAGCCCCGCCGCGCCGCGCACGATTTCGAGCCCCTGATGGGAGGTCAGCCCGCCCATCTCGACGGTGCCGGTGCCCGGCGCCACCGACGGGTCGAGGCCGTCGATGTCGAAGCTTACGTACACCGGTGTGTCGCCCATCTGTGCGCGCACCTCTTCCATCAAGGGCGCCAGCGACCGGTACCAGCACGCTTCTGCCTGAACGACGCGAAAGCCCTGATCGCGGCACCAGTCGAAGTCCTCGGCGGCGTAGCCGGTGCCGCGCAGGCCGATCTGCACCACTTTCTCCTTCGCCAAAAGCCCCTCTTCCTGGGCGCGGCGGAAGGTGGTGCCGTGGGCGATCTCCTCGCCGAACATGTGCTCGTTGACGTCGGCGTGGGCGTCGATATGAATCAAGCCCACCGGGCCGTACTTTTTGGCCATGGCGCGCAGAATCGGCAGTGTCATGGTGTGATCGCCGCCGAGTGTGAGCGGCACGCAGTCGTGGCTCAGTACGTCGTCGAAGAACGCGGTGATGATGTCCACACTCTTGGGTAAGTGGAAAGTGTTGATCGGCACGTCGCCGATGTCCGCCACCTGCAGGTGCTCGAAGGGCGCGGCGCGGGTGGCCATGTTGTAGGGGCGAAGCATGCGCGACTCGTCGCGAATCTGACGCGGGCCCAGCCGCGTGCCGGGCCGGTTGGAGGTGCCGATATCCATCGGGATACCGATGAACGCGGCGTCCAGCCCCTTAGCGCTATCCTGAGCCGGCAGGCGCATCATGGTCGCCGGCCCGCCAAAGCGCGGCACGCTGTTGCCGCCAAGCGGCTGATTGAAGTCATTCACTGCGCTTCTCCTTTGCTTGTAGCGATTCTCGAGCCCAGCGCCCTGAACACCGAGCCCGATCATGGGATTTACTCAGTTACTGCATTTAACGTGCCAGGCGAACGCGCCCTTCAAATCGGCTTTCTTGCGCCTCGATTAATGCAAAACCGACTCAAAAAAGCGTAGTATCGAGTCGTTTTTGCATTGACGAGTCACTATCGGTTCGAGGAGAACGGCGTGGACGAGATCGATCGCAGCGTGCTCAACACCATTGTGGAGACCGCCAACGACCACTTCTTCATCGTGAGCGGCGACGGCGAGATCCTTGCGATAAGCCCCGGCGTCGAAGCGGTATACGGGCTCCCCCGCGAAGCGCTTCTAGGCAGCAATGTCAGAACGCTCGAGCGCGATGATGTACTCAAGCCCTCCATCAGCCTGGAAGTGATGCGCACCCGCCGCCCCGCGCAGCTGATGCAGGTCACCGGCACCGGGCGCCGCGTGATCGCCGAGGCCCACCCGGTGTTCGTGAACGGCAAGCTCGAGCGCATCGTCAGCCGCTCGCGAGACATGACCGACCTGCAGCTTCTGCAGGATGAGTACGCGCTGCTGCAAAAGCGCTTCAACGAGCACCTCAAGCGCGGCCAGAGCGTGGCCGACGACCCGGCCCTCGACAGCGCCCTGGAGGAACTTCAGGTGCGAAGCCATTCGATGCGCGAGGTCGCCAGGCTCCTCAAGCGCGTGGCGCCCTCCGGGGCCAGCGTACTGATGCTGGGGGAGTCCGGCGTGGGCAAGACGGCGTTTGCCCGTCAGCTCCATCGCTGGAGCGAGCGCGCAGCGGGCCCCTTCGTCGAAGTCAACTGCGGCGCCATTCCGGAGAATTTGTTCGAGTCCGAGATGTTTGGCTATCAGCCCGGCGCGTTCAGCGGCGCCGCCCGTCAGGGCAAGGCGGGGCTTCTGGAGCAGGCCGAAGGCGGCACGCTATTTCTCGACGAGATCGGCGAGCTTCCGCTACTGATGCAGACCAAGCTTTTGAAGGTGATTCAGGATGGCAAGCTGACGCGCCTGGGCGACACCCGTCCCCGCCGGGTCGATTTCCGCCTGGTGGTGGCCACCAACCAGGACCTGGCGGCGCGCGTGCAAGAAGGCCTTTTCCGGCTGGATCTCTACTACCGCCTCAACGTGATCCCCGTCACGCTGCCGGCGCTTCGCGAGCGCCGCGAGGACATTCCCGAGCTTGCCGAGGCTTGCCTTGACCGGCTCAACGCCCACTACGGGCGGCAGAAGTTTCTCGACAACCACGTCTGGTCGACGCTGATGGGCAGCGACTGGCCCGGCAACGTGCGCGAGCTCGAAAACTGGCTGGAGCGCGCCTGGCTCTCCAGCGCCTCGGATCAGATCGAAAGCGTCGAGGCGACCCCCACCGCCTCCCGCCCGGAGCCGACGCCTGAAGCGTACGAATCAATCGAGCGCGAAGAAACGCTGCCCGCTTACCTGGCCCGCGTCGAACAGCGGCTGCTGCGCGAGCTGTGTCGGCAACACCCCAGCACCTACGCTATCGCCAAACGGCTGGGCATCAGCCAATCGAGCGTGGTGCGCAAACTTCGCAGGCACGGCCTGAGCGCTCCCCAAGGCTAGGTCGTGTGGCGCAAGAGGCAGGCATAATTATAAAAAGGTCAGTCTACTGCCCTCTCAAGCCATGGCCCGTTCCAGCCGCTGCTTGCGCCGCTCCCAGTCCGGCATCACCTGCTCTAGCAGCTCGAAAAATGCCGGGCCGTGGTGGGGTTCGGCGCGGTGGCAAAGTTCATGGGTGATGACATAGTCGATCGCGTCCACCGGCGCCTGAACCAGACGTAGATTGAGCAGCAGGCGGCCTGCGGGAGACATGGACCCCCAACGCTGCTGAATCCGACGCACGATGATCCCGATCGGGCGAAATGACTGCGGCACCGCGAAGCGGGCCAGACAGTGTTCGAGCCGCTCCGGGAACTTGAGGTGCGCCCGCTCCCGATACCAGGCCTCGACCAGCTCGCGCGTCGTCTCGGGGCTTTGGGGGCGAGGGGTCTGCACGACGATGAAGCCCCGGATCAGCTTCACACGCTTGTGCGTATGCGGGATCACCTTCAGGCGATACTGCCGTCCGAGGTAGAGGTGCGTCTCACCGGCGAGATACTGCCGCTCGGGGGTCCGCGGCAGGAACTGTGAGAAATAGCGCTGCTGCCGCAACACCCAGGCGGCACGCTTGCGCAGCCTGGCCTCGATGGCCGCCAACGGTGTCTCCATGGGGGCTGCAATCATTACCGAGGCATCTGGCTCGACGGCGATTTCGAGCGTCTTTCTGGGTCGGCGTTTGACCTCGTAGTGAATCTCCTGCGCTCCGTAGCGCAGGTAGTGACGTTCCCGAGTCATGCGGTGAACCTGGCGCGGGCGAGGTTCATGATATTCTGCTCCAGGTCGTCCAGCACTTCGACCGGCAGATTGACGCCTTTCTGGTCGCGGATGACGTCGAAGAAGTAATCGTCGATGGCGTTGCGTAGATCGTTCTGCGCCATCTCGTTCGACCACAGGTCGACGATCAGATGTGACTTGATGATCTCGATGATGTCCAAGGAGATGATGGCCGCTTCGTCGCCCGCCACCGTCGCCTCGTCTCGGGTTTGGAGTTGGCCATCGAGAATGCCGAAGAACGCCTGCCCATCCTCGTTGCCTCGGAGACGTTCCGGCACGTGATGGCCGCGATCCTTGCGCGCTATCTGGCTTGCCAGCTTTACCACGCTCTGCAGGTATTCACGTTCGGAGAGCCGCTGCTCGCGATAGGCGCGAATCGTCTCTTCGAGCAGCTCCGAGAAACGTTTGTAAAAGGTGGGGTCCTCATCCATGTTCTCGGTGATCGCCCGCCGCGTGGCACTGGAGATGCGGTCGGCCTTCGAGGCTTCCGAGACGCCGGTTTCCTCGACCACCGCCTTCAGCGCGTCGGGGTCGTTGATGTTGACCACATCGATGATCGTCTCGGCGGGCATCGCCACGACATGGTCGTCGAGCAGCTTCTGGATCTTGGGCTCGAACTCGCGGATATCGACCGTTTCCTGATAGCGGATCTGGACCGAGCGCTTGAGTTCCGAGAACTGCTGCCAGTCGCGCTTTAGGGCGTCCACCTTATTCTGGTCGAAGACGTCGAGCAGCTTGTCCGACGACAGCGCGATGTGCAGGCAACGGCTGAAGGCGCTCAGGCGCGCATAGAAGTCCTGGCGGCGCGCTTCGTCGGCGAGATGGCGCTCGAACTGCTCCATGTCACGCTTGTTGCGCACAGGCTTGAACAGATCCCACAGCTGATCGTGACGCTGCGGCAGCTTGCGGATCTCCTCGCGGACATCGTGCACCGTCCCGGCGAGGTCCGTCGCGTCATAGCCCTCGAAGGCGTTGTAGGTGGTCAGCGCGCTGTCGAGCTCGCCGAGCAGGCCTTCGTAGTCGATGACGAAGCCGAACTGCTTCTCCGTATCCCCCTCTTCGAAGAGTCGGTTCACGCGCGCGATGGCCTGCAGGAGATTGTGCTCCTTGAGCGACTTGCAGACATAGAGCACGGTATTACGCGGTGCATCGAAGCCGGTGAGCAGCTTGGAGACTACGATCAGAATTTCCGGATCGCCCGAGCCCTTGAAGGCCTCGACGATCTCGCGATTGTAGGCCTCCTCGGTTTTGTAATGCGCCATCATCTTCGCCCAGAAATCGCGCACGAGATCTCGGGCGTCCTGGTCGACCTCTTCGTGGCCCTCGTTGTCGTCCGGCGACGAGATGACGATGGCGCTCGAGACATGGCCGATCTCGTCGAGCACCGCCTTGAAGCGGACGGCAGCGGCCTTGGAA
>NZ_JAMZBD010000236.1:0-4814 GCF_024158685.1 Halomonas sp. 707D4
GCCCAGGCCCGGGCGCTCGATCTTGATCACCTCGGCGCCCAGGTCCGCCAGCAGCTGCCCGCACCAGGGGCCGGCGAGCACGCGGGAGAGATCGAGCACCTTGATGCCGGCAAGCGGCGTGGGCGTATCGCTCATGGGGGCACCTCGTTCGGCAGGTTAGAAGAACGCCTGCAGGCCGGTCTGGGCGCGGCCCAGGATCAGCGCGTGCACGTCGTGGGTCCCCTCGTAGGTATTGACCGACTCCAGGTTCACCATGTGGCGAATCACGCCGTACTCGTCCGACACCCCGTTGCCGCCGTGCATGTCGCGGGAGAGGCGCGCGATGTCCAGCGCCTTGCCGCAGTTGTTGCGCTTGATCAGCGACACCATCTCCGGGGTCCAGTTGCCCGCATCCATCAGCCGGCCGACCTGCAAGGCCGCCTGAAGGCCGAGGGCGATCTCGGTTTGCATGTCGGCGAGCTTCTTCTGGATCAGCTGGTTGGCGGCGAGCGGGCGGTTGAACTGCTTGCGATCCAGGGTGTACTGGCGCGCGGCGTGCCAGCAGAACTCGGCAGTGCCCATCACGCCCCAGGCGATGCCGTAGCGCGCCTTGTTGAGACAGCCGAACGGGCCTTTCAGGCCGCTGACGTTAGGTAACAGGTTCTCTTCCGGCACGAAGGCGCCATCGAGCACGATCTCGCCGGTGATCGAGGCGCGTAGCGACACCTTGCCCTCGATCTTCGGCGTGGAGAAGCCTTCCGTGCCGCGCTCGACGATGAAGCCCTTGATCTGGTCGTCGTGGGCGGCGGATTTCGCCCACACCACGGCGAGATCGGCGATCGGACTGTTGGTGATCCACATCTTGGCCCCGGTCAGGCGGTAGCCGCCGTCGACCTTTTCGGCGCGGGTGATCATCGAACCCGGGTCGGAGCCGTGGTCCGGCTCGGTCAGCCCGAAGCAGCCGACCAGCTCGCCGGTGGCAAGTTTGGGCAGGTACTTCTGCTTCTGCTCTTCACTGCCGTAGGTTTCGATCGGGTACATCACGAGCGACGACTGCACGCTCATCGCCGAGCGGTAGCCGGAATCGACGCGCTCGACCTCCCGGGCGATCAGACCGTAGGCCACGTGGTTGACGCCGGCGCCGCCGTACGCCTCAGAAACCGTCGCGCCGAGCAGGCCAAGCTCGCCCATCTCGGACATGATCTCGCGATCGAAGCGCTCTTCGCGGAAAGCGCCGAGCACGCGAGGCTGAAGGTTTTCCTGACAGTAGTCCCGGGCGGCGTCGCGAATCTGACGCTCCTCGTCGCTGAGCTGCTGTTCCAGAAGAAGCGGGTCGTCCCAGTTGAAGCGTGACATGGCGAAGGCTCCTGAGCGTGTTGGCTCGTGGCGTGGCGCCGCGCTTGCAACCGGTGAGCACGGCGAAAAATGGAAGTCGGGGCGGTACCAGGCCGCCTGATTCAATCTATCGCCGTTATTTTAAAATATCTACATTTTTTTGAAACGCCGACGTTAGTCGATACCCCGCGCGCGCAGCACGTCGGTGATGATGAGCACCGGGGTCATCAAATGCTCGCGCATCAGGACGGCGGCGCGTTCGGCGTCGCGGGCCAGGATCACCTCGACCAGCGCGGTATGCTCGCGATGCTTGCGTTCGAGCGCCGGGGCGGACATCACCGTCTCCTGAAGCCATAGATGACGGTAGCGCTCCACCTGGTTGAACAGCGACTCGCGCATCTGCAGAAGGTGCGGTGAATTGCAGCCGCTGGCGATGGCGGTATGAAACGCCTGGTGGCGCGCATCCCACACGTCGAGCAGGTCCGTCGGCGTGTTGAGGCGGGTGATCTTGCCAAGGCGATGGGCGGTGGCCAGCACGCCGGCTTCCCAGTCGTCGTCGCCGCGCTCGATGGCAAGCCTCAGGATCAACCCCTCGAGCTGGGCGCGCGCATCGTAGATGTCGTTGAGCTCGGCCAGCGACATCGCGGCCACGCGGTAGCCGCGCTGGCTGATGGCGACCACCAGGCGATCCGCCACCAGTTGGGAGAGCGCCTCGCGCAGCGGGCCGGTGCTCAGCCCGTAGCGCTCTTTCAGAAGGCTCATCAGCAGTTTTTCGCCGGCCTGGTAGCGGCCACGAATGATGTCGCGCTTGAGTTCTCGGTAGGCGCTGATGGCCAGGTTGGGGCGGGGCAGGGGCGAGGCCATCGACTCTCCTTGATCGTCTCGATCGTGCGTTTAAACGCTAAAATAGCGGACATTGTGGTCGGATGGGGGTCATTCTACAGAAATTCGCGCCACTTGGCCTGGGCGAGCAGCCCTATAGCAATGCTACCTGGCACCCGGCGAAGGGCGTTTTCGCCCTCTTGGCTATGGAACCATCGTCCCATTAACGTTTGATTTGAAACCGTGCTAACGTCGGTTAAACGCTCTCCGATACCCGGATGGTCGTTTTGCACCGCCTGGATCTGCAACGTCAACAACGATCTTTCAAGAACGTCAACAACGATCTTTCAAGACAGGGGCAATGCTCATGCGAACGCTGAACTATGCAGTAGCCACCACCATGCTGGCCCTGGCGCTACCCGCCAGCGCCCAGCAGCTCTCGATCGCCACTGGCGGCACCGGCGGGGTGTATTACCCCATCGGCGGGGGGCTGGCCGAAATGATCAACAACCATATCGAAGGTGCCCAGGCCACTGCGGAAGTCACCGGTGCCTCGGTCGAGAACATGGGCCTGATCATGCGCGGCGACGCGGATCTCGCCACCGCCCTGGCCGATACCGTCTACCAGGCCTACACCGGCACCGGCGACTTCGAAGGCCGCCAGGTCGAGAACACCCGGGCGCTGGCCTCGATCTACCCCAACGCCGTGCAGCTGGTGGTGCTGGCGGAATCCGACATTCAGGGCATCAGTGATCTGGCCGGCAAGCGCGTCTCCGTCGGCGCGCCGGGCAGCGGCACCGAGCTCAACGCCCGCGCCGTGCTCGAGTCCAATGGCGTAAGCTACGACGACTTCACCGCCCAGCGGCTGAATTTCAACGAGACCGCCGACGCCATCCGCGATGGCGACATCGACGCCGGCTTCTGGAGCGTCGGCCCGCCGACCAGCTCGATCATGAACCTGGCGGCCACCCGCGACATCCGCCTGATCGGCCTTTCCGACGAGGAGATTGCCAACGCCCAGGAAGAGGAGGCGGTGTTCGCGCCTTACGAGCTGGCGGAAGGCCTCTACGACGGCATGGACGAGGCGGTGCAGACCATCGGCATTCCCAACGTGCTGGTGGTCAACGCCGACATGGACGAAGAGCTCGCCTACCAGCTCACCCAGCTTCTGTTCGAGCACATCGACGAGCTGATCGCGGTGCACCCTGCGGCCAACGACACCACCATCGAGTTCACCATGGCCTCCACCCCGGTGCCGCTGCATCCCGGCGCGATCCGCTACTTCGAGGAAGTCGGCGCCGAGATTCCGGACCGCCTGCGTCCTTGATCCCCGAGGAGGCGTTCTCATGCAGTGGTCGTTTCTGCCGCTGATGACGCTTTCGCTGGTGATACCGCCCGCCGGCGCCTGGGAACAGGCGCCGGCGCATTTGCTGGTCACCCGCGAAAGCGGCGAGGTACTGCTCGACGAGCCGGCGCCGGCGGGCAGCCGCTGGTGCATGACCTGGAACCATTCGGTGGAACACTTCACCGTGCGCGACTGCTATGTGAACCGTGAAGGCGCCATGGTGCTCGAGCGCAGCCACCAGCCGGACTTCGCCGCCGGGCTTGGCCATATCGAAGGCCGCGGGGTGCAGGTGTCCGACGGCGAAGGCGGCTACTGGATCGAAGAGATCATGGAGCCGGTGCCGGGCAATCGCTACGCACTGCGCGTGGGCACCCCGGCGGTGGATCACCGGCTGGCCTGGCCTGGCGGCGAGTACCCGACGGTGAGCCTTTCCGCGCGTGCCGCCGGCGAGCGGGTATATGTCGAGCTCACCACGCCCTGACCCGCGCCCGCCATCACGCCGGCGCGAACTGAAAAAAAGACATTCCAATATCGACGTTTCATCCCTTTAGCTTCCATTGCTCTCTTCGAGGTTCCCATGAGCGAAACCACTCAACCGCCGGTGGTCATGCCCGGTGCCAACGCGGTGCAGCCGCGCCTGGCGCTCTGGGCGATCACCTTCGTGGCGGTCGCCCTGTCGCTTTTCCAGCTCTACTCCGCCGGCATCCAGCCGCTGGGGCTTTTCTACCAGCGCAGCATCCACCTGGCGCTGATCATGCTGCTGGCGTTTCTGATGTTTCCGGTGTTCGGCCCTACCCGCAAGCGCGGCGTGCTGGGCTGGGGCATCGACGCCATCTTCTTCGCCGGCGCCTTCATCACCGGCGGCTACCTGGTGCTGTATCTCGACGAGATCGTCAACCGCGCCGGTTTCTGGAACCAGACCGACATCACCGTGGCGATCATCGCCACGGTGACCGTGCTCGAGGCCAGCCGCCGCGCAGTGGGGCTCGGGATGACCATCATCGGGCTGATCGCCATCGTCTACGCCCTGGCCGGGCCGCGCGGCGAGCTGCCCTGGCTCGGCGAGTGGCTGCCGGGCATCATGGCGCATCGCGGCTACACGCTCGATCGGGTGGCGGGGCAGCTCTACCTCGGCCAGGAGGGCATCTTCGGCCTGCCGCTGGGCGTTGCCGCGACCTACATCTTCATCTTCGTGCTGTTCGGGGCGTTTCTGGAGAGCACCGGCGCCGGCAAGTTCTTCATCGACCTGGCCTACGCCGCCACCGGGCGTCAGCGCGGCGGCCCGGCCAAGGCGGCGGTGCTGGCCTCGGCGGGCATGGGCTCGATCTCCGGC
>NZ_JAMZBD010000237.1:0-4790 GCF_024158685.1 Halomonas sp. 707D4
TCGACCACGAACCCGCTGGCCGCGATGCCTTGTTCGGCCAGGCGAGCCACCGCAGCGTCTAACGCCTCCTGGCGGGTATCCAGCAGCGCGAGTCGAGCGCCCCGCGCCCCCAGGTGACGCGCCATGGCGAAGCCGAGTCCCCGAGCGCCACCGGTGATCGCGATGACCTTTTCATTCAAGTTCATTCGTGCGTCCCTTGTTCGGTGAGCCGCGCGCAGACGTTGAAGAGGCCTACGCTTGGCGGCTGCTTGTAATCGTGTTTTCTGTCACCATAAAGAGTGTTTACGCTAGTGCTGGAGGCAGACATGCCCATCTTACTGTTCATCTCGGTGTTCACCCTACTCGATTTCGTCGTGCTCTTCTCGGTGGGCAGCCATATCGGCCTTCTGACCACGCTGCTGCTCGTGCTGTTGACGGGTTTCATCGGGCTGCACCTCATCCGTCGCGAAGGCGTCTCGGCGCTGGCGCGAGCGCGGGCACGCCTGCAGGCAGGCGAGCTTCCCTCGTCGGAACTGTTCACGGGTGCTGCGCTGATCTTCGGCGGCGCCCTGCTCATGGCGCCGGGGTTTCTCTCCGATGCACTCGGCCTTGCCTGCCTGTTGCCCAGTGCACGCAGGCTGTTGCTCGCCGGCTTGAGCTGGCTGGGTCTCAAGGCCACGGTCGCCTCGCAGGCAAGCGCCTATCGCCCCCATTCCCGGCCCGATCGACCCGAACGGCCCGCCTCGCATGACGCTGGCGAACCCACCACCCTCGAAGGCGAGTTCATCAGCCGTGACGATTCGCGTCACCGGCACTAGAGATGCGACTTAAGTAGGCATGTCATAGGTGATTTTTTTGCCTTGTCGCCCTTGAAAGGCGAACGCGAGCCCCCACTTCTGGAGTCAGCGAAGATTCGGTATCTGCGGATACCATAAACATGAAGGCGCGACGCCTTCGCTTCTCGGGGCACGACCACGAGAATCCTTTTAAAGACTGCCCGTTGGGCTTTGACGAACCTCAGGAGAACGAGAGCATGAATATCCGTCCCTTGCACGATCGCGTCGTTATTCGTCGCACGGAAGAAGAACAGAAAACCGCTGGCGGCATCGTGCTTCCGGGCAACGCCCAGGAAAAACCCACCCGTGGCGAAGTGCTGGCCGTGGGCAATGGTCGTATTCTCGACAACGGTGAAGTGCGTGCGCTGGACGTCAAGGTAGGCGACACCGTGATCTTCAAGGATGGCTTCGGCGTCGAGAAACAGAAGATCAACGGCGAAGAAGTCCTGATCATGAGCGAAGCCGACATCCTGGCGGTCGTCGAAGGCTGATTTCATTGCCGCGACCCCTTGCTTTCACATTTACTTTTTCGATATAGGAAGTAACGAACATGGCAGCTAAGCAAGTCAAGTTTTCCGATGATGCCCGCAAGCGCATGGCGCGCGGTGTAGACGTACTGGCCAACGCCGTGAAAGTCACCCTGGGCCCGAAAGGCCGCAACGTGGTACTCGACAAGTCCTTTGGCGCGCCGACCGTGACCAAGGACGGTGTTTCCGTGGCCAAGGAAATTGAGCTGAAGGACAAGTTCGAGAACATGGGCGCGCAGATGGTCAAGGAAGTCGCTTCCAAGACTTCTGATGCCGCTGGTGACGGCACCACCACCGCTACCGTTCTGGCCCAGGCGATCGTTGCCGAAGGCCTGAAGGGCGTGACCGCCGGCATGAACCCGATGGATCTGAAGCGCGGTATCGATCAGGCCGTGACCGCTGCGGTAAAAGAGATTCAGGCGATGTCCGTGCCCTGCACCGACACCAAGTCCATCGCCCAGGTCGGTACCATCTCTGCCAACGGCGACAAGCGCATCGGTGAGATCATCGCCGAAGCGATGGAAAAAGTCGGCAAGGAAGGCGTCATCACCGTCGACGAAGGTCGTGGTTTCGAAGACGAGCTGGAAGTCGTCGAAGGCATGCAGTTCGACCGTGGCTACCTCTCGCCCTACTTCGTCACCAACCAGGACACCATGGCGGTCGAGCTCGAAGACCCCTACATCCTGCTGGTCGACAAGAAAGTCTCCAACATTCGCGAGCTGCTGCCGGTACTGGAAGCCGTTGCCAAGCAGGGCAAGCCGCTGGCCATCATCGCCGAAGACATCGAAGGCGAAGCGCTGGCGACCCTGGTCGTCAACAACATGCGCGGTATCGTCAAGGTCGCCGCTGCCAAGGCGCCGGGCTTCGGCGATCGCCGCAAGTCCATGCTGCAGGACATCGCGATCCTGACCAACGGCACCGTGATTTCCGAAGAAGTGGGTCTGACCCTGGAGCAGGCGAACCTGGACCACCTGGGTACTGCCAAGCGCATGACCATGTCCAAGGAAAACACCACCATCATCGATGGTGCCGGCGCCGAGAACGACATCGAAGCCCGCGTCAACCAGATCCGCGCGCAGATCGAAGAGACCTCTTCTGATTACGACAAGGAGAAGCTCCAGGAGCGCGTCGCGAAGCTGGCGGGCGGCGTTGCGGTCATCCGCGTCGGTGCGGCCACCGAAGTCGAGATGAAAGAGAAGAAGGCCCGCGTCGAAGACGCGCTGCACTCCACCCGTGCGGCGGTCGAGGAAGGCGTCGTGCCTGGCGGCGGTACTGCCCTCGTTCGCGTCATGGCCAAGGTACAAGGCCTCACCGGCGACAACGAAGACCAGAACCACGGCATCAACATGGCGCTGCGTGCCATGCAGGCGCCGCTGCGTCAGATCGTCACCAACGCCGGTGAAGAAGCCGCCGTGGTCATCAACCGCGTGAAAGACGGCGAAGGCAACTTCGGCTACAACGCGCAGACCAGCGAGTACGGCGACCTGTTCGAAATGGGCGTTCTCGACCCGGCGAAAGTGACCCGCACGGCGCTTCAGTCCGCCGGTTCCGTCGCAGGCCTGATGATCACCACCGAGTGCATGATCGCCGACGACCCGGAAGAGAAGGAAGCTGCCCCGGACATGGGTGGCATGGGCGGAATGGGTGGCATGGGCGGCATGATGTAAGCCCTGCCCCTTCCCCTTGACGTTCGACGTCACGAGAACCCCGCCTGGTGCGGGGTTCTTTCGTTTGGGGCCGCGCTGCGGGTGGCGGGCGAAGCGTGCTACCATGCGCGCTTTTCAGACGCTCAGGTTATTGCCGTGCTCTCCCGAATTCGTATCGTGCTCGTTCAAACCTTTCACCCCGGCAACATTGGCGCCGCCGCCCGGGCGATGAAGACCATGGGGCTTACGGAGCTCGTGCTGGTCAACCCGCGTGAGTTTCCAAGCGAAGACGCCACGCGACTTGCCGCCGGGGCCACGGACGTGCTGGAGAATGCCCGGGTGGTGAGCCATATCGACGAAGCGGTTTCCGACTGCGTGCAGGTGGTGGGCGCCAGCGCCCGCCTTCGCAGCCTGCCGCTGCCCCACTTCGACGAGCCGGACGAGATGGCCCGGGCAGTGGTGCAGAACGCCGATCACGCGCCGGTGGCCCTGGTGTTCGGCCGTGAACGCTCGGGGCTCACCAACGACGAGATTCGCGCCTGCACCCATCAGGTGAGCATCCCCGCCAATCCCGAGTACGGTATCCTGAACCTCTCCCAGGCGGTGCAGATTCTGGCTTATGAAGTTCACTGCGCCTGGCGAAAGCGTCCCGAGAGCGCCTTTGCCTACCAGCGCCCGGTCGAGGCCACCCCACCGAGCCGGGAACAGTTCGCACATTTTCAGGCGCATCTGGGCCGCGTGATGCACCAGAGCGGTTTTCTCACCCAGCCCCACGCCAGGACCGAGGAGCAGCTCCAGGCGCTGTTCGCCCGGGCCGAGCCCAGCCGCAAGGAGCTCTCGCTGCTGCGCGGGCTGCTGAGCGCCTTCGAAGCCCACCTGCCCCCTGACGAGAAGTGATTCTGCATAAAAAACAGGCAGCCCCGGGGCTGCCTGTTTCGTTGAAGCACGACACGTCTGGCCTAGAGCCACATCGCGCCCAGCCAGCCGAAGGCGATCAGCGGCAGGTTGTAGTGGATGAAGGTGGGTACCACGCTGTCCCAGATATGGTCGTGCTGACCATCCACGTTGAGCCCGGCGGTCGGGCCGAGGGTCGAGTCCGAGGCGGGTGACCCCGCATCCCCCAGCGCGGCGGCGGTACCCACCAGCACGACGGTGGCCATGGGCGAGAAGCCGAACTGCACCGCCAGCGGCACGAAGATCGCCGCGATGATGGGAATGGTCGAAAACGACGAGCCGATACCCAGGGTGATGAACAGACCGACCAGCAGCATGGTGAGCGCGGCCAGGCCTCGATTGTCACCGAACAGCTCGAAGGCGCCACTCACCAGTGAGTCGATGTCACCAGTGGCCTTCATCACCTCGGCGAAACCTGCCGCCGAGATCATGATGAAGCCGATCAGCGCCATCATGCGCATGCCGCTGGTGAACAGGTCGTCCGCCTCACGCCACTTGAAGATGTTCCCCATCGAGAGGAGTCCGATGCCGACCAGCCCGCCCAGGATCATCGACCCGGTGTAGAGCTGCAGGCCGAGGGCCGCCACGATGGCCACCCCGGACATCACCAGGCCCAGCCTGTGCGGCGTCGCGCTGGTGTGGCCGGCAGAGACACTGCTCGCCGCCACTTGCTTGTCGGCATAGCCGCGCCGCCCGCGATAGCTGAAGAACAGCGCCACCAGAAGCCCCAGCGCCATGCCGCCGACCGGGATCGCCATGGCCGCCGGCACCATCGAGCGGGTGATCTCGAGCCCCAGCGCCTCCCCGGCGCTATTGAGATTCGCCAGCAGGATATCGTTGAGAAAGAT
>NZ_JAMZBD010000238.1:0-4772 GCF_024158685.1 Halomonas sp. 707D4
AAAACGCGGTGGGAAGACCCACCGCGCTCTTGGTTCACGTTCACTATAGCGTCAATCGACCTGACGCGTACTCAGTAGTGCAGCACGGTGCGGATGCTCTTGCCTTCGTGGAGCAGATCGAACGCTTCGTTGATCTTCTCGAAGGGCATGTCGTGGGTGATGAAGTCGTCGATGTTGATCTCGCCGTTCATGTAGCGCTCCACGTAACCCGGCAGCTCGCTGCGACCCTTGACGCCGCCGAAGGCGGAGCCTTTCCAGACCCGGCCGGTGACCAGCTGGAACGGGCGGGTGGAGATCTCCTCGCCGGCACCGGCCACGCCGATGACGATCGACTCGCCCCAGCCCTTGTGGCAGCACTCCAGCGCCGAGCGCATGACGTTGACGTTGCCGATGCACTCGAAGGAGTAGTCGACGCCGCCGTCGGTCAGGTCGACGATGACCTGCTGGATCGGGTTCGAGTACTTCTTGGGATTGACGAAGTCGGTGGCGCCGAACTGCTTGGCGAGTTCGAACTTGTCTTCGTTGACGTCGATGGCGATGATCCGGCCCGCCTTCGCCATCACCGCACCCTGGATGACCGCAAGGCCGATGGCGCCGAGGCCGAACACGGCAACGGTCGCGCCCGGCTCGACCTTGGCGGTGTTGAGCACCGCGCCGATACCGGTGGTAACGCCGCAGCCCAGCAGGCAGATCTTGTCCATCGGCGCCTCTTTGGAGACGACCGCCAGCGACACCTCCGGCAGCACGGTGTATTCGCTGAAGGTGGAAGTGCCCATGTAGTGATGGAGCATCTTGCCATCGAGGGAGAAGCGCGAGGTGCCGTCCGGCATCACGCCCTTGCCCTGGGTCGCACGCACGCTGCCGCACAGGTTGGTCTTGCCGGAAAGGCAGAACTTGCACTTGCCGCACTCGGCGGTGTAGAGCGGAATGACGTGATCACCCGGCTTCAGGCTGGTGACGCCCTCGCCCACTTCCTGCACGACGCCGGCGCCTTCATGGCCCAGCACCGAGGGAAAGAGCCCTTCCGGGTCGGCGCCGGAGAGCGTGTAGGCATCGGTATGGCACACGCTCGTGGCGGCCATCTTCACCAGCACTTCACCCTTTTTCGGACCTTCGACATCGATTTCCACCAGTTCGAGCGGCTTGCCTGCCTCGAGTGCTACTGCAGCACGTGATTTCATGGTTCATCTCCCGGTTCAAACGTAAACGACTTACGCATGGCGCACAGTGTAGTCAGCTAGTGAAGGGGGATAAATAGGGATACACTCACAAGATTATTGCCCAGCAGCAACAATCCACTATTCTCACCATTATGATGTAGAAGTAGAAAAGGAAACCCCATGCAGCGTTGGGACCGAATCGAGGCCTTCGTCGAAGTGGTGAGGCTCGGCAGCTTCTCTGCCGCCGCGCGCCACCTGAAGGTGTCCACCTCGCACACCAGCCGGCTGGTGAGCCAGCTCGAGAACCAGCTCGGCGTACAGCTTCTCTATCGCACCACGCGCCAGATTCGCCTGACCGATGCCGGGACGATCTACGTCGAGCACTGCCGCCACCTGTTCGATGGCCTGCGCGACGCCGAGCAGGCGATCAACGAGCTTCAGGCAAGGCCCAGCGGGCTTTTGAAGCTCACGGCGGCCACTACCTTCGGCGAGCGCTTCGTCGCGCCCCTGGTCAACGATTTCCAGTGCCTGCATCCGGAGCTCGAGGTGCACATGCACTTCACCAATCGCGCGGTCGAGCTGATCGACGAGGGGTTCGATATCGCGATTCGCATGGGGGTACTGAAGGATTCGAGCCTGATCGCCAAGCGCCTTTGCGAGCGCCGCGAGTACATCGTGGGATCCAGCGACTATTTTCGCCAGGCGCCTCGGCCGCACACCCTCGCCGAGCTCAACCAGCACCCGTGCCTGCTGGGCTCGCGGCCGTTCTGGCTGTTCGAGGTCAACGGTCAGCGCCGCGAAGTGCGCCTCGAAGGTCGCTGGAGCGGCAACTCCGGCCCGGCCCTTCTCGATGCCGCGCTCAAGGGGCTGGGTCTTGCCCAGCTTCCGGATTACTACGTGGCCCCTTACCTTGAAAGCGGGGAACTGGTCGCGGTGCTCGAGCCGTTCCAGCATCACGACACCGCCGTCTGGGCGGTCTACCCGCGCCACCGCCACCTCTCTCCCAAGATTCGCCAGCTGGTCGACTACCTGGCCACCCATCTCGAGGCCCAGCTGCCTGGGCGCCGTTAGCTGCGCGAGTCGGGACGACCTCGCCGCGCCTTGGGCATGAAGGAAAGCGATATCGGCGTGCGAGCGCGCCTCAAGAGCGATATAATGCAACATTCATCAATGAATGTTTATAGCCTACGCTATAGTTTGCAAGGATACTCGATGTCACTTCCCCCACCCCATTGGCCTATCGACTTCAAGACGACACTCATGCGCGCCATCCTTTACGTGCTGTTCATCGCGGCGATCGCCCAAGGCGCCTACCTGGAGGCGCTCTACATGCCCGAGGTTCGCTTCAGCGAATACGGCTTCACCGAGCTGACCCAGACCGCCATGCTCGGCACGTGCTGCTTGATGCTGCTTTACGTTCGCCATGTCCTCAAGGTGTGGCCGACGGTGACGCTGCTGCTGCTCGCCTTCATCGCCTCGTCGCTGGTGCGCGAGCAGGACTATTTCCTGGACGAGTACGTTGCTCGCCACACCTGGAAGATCCTGGTCGCGCTGATCGTGATTCCCTCGATCGCCTGGGTCGTGATCAAGCGCCATGCGTTTCTCGACGAGTTTCGCCACTACAGCAATACCTTCGCCTTCGGCCTGTTCGCCGGCGGCGTACTGACGACCTACGTGTTCTCGCGCCTTTACGGGCGCGGCATCTTCTGGCAGGCGGTGCTCGAGGACAACTACGTGCGCGAGTTCAAGGATGCCGCCGAAGAGGTCGTCGAGCTTCTGGGTTACAGCCTGATCCTGTTCGCCACCCTGGAGCTTCTGCTGCTGGCACGACGCGTCCACCTGAGGCGCAAGGCGTCCCAGGCGCTGCTTTGACGCCACCTCGGTACCATAACGCCAACGCCGCCCTTTCGGGCGGCGTTTCATTTTTTATATACCCCTATGCGTAAAGCGATTTGCGCCACCCCGAGCTTGTCCGTAGTGTCCTTCGACTCACCCTTTTTCAACCCTTTCGACTCTCGATGGATACCGACGCCTCATGGATAATCACAACAACGCCGGCAAACCCGCTCGGCGCGGCGCCTTCACGCGCTTTCTCGACACCGTGGAGTGGCTTGGCAACCTTCTGCCCCATCCGGTCACCCTGTTCGCCATCCTGTGCGTGCTGGTGGTGCTGGCCAGCGGCATCGCCGGTGCGCTCGGCGTCTCGGTGGCGGACCCCCGCCCGGCCAACGAGGGCGAGTGGATCGCGGTCAACTCGCTGCTCAACGCCGATGGCCTGCGCCGCCTGATCACCGAGATGGTCACCAACTTCACCAGCTTCGCGCCGCTCGGTACCGTGCTGGTCGCCATGCTCGGCGTGGGCGTGGCCGAGCACTCGGGGCTGATTTCGGCCACCATGAGGGCGCTGGTGCTCAACCGCTCGCCGCGCATCGTCACCTACGCCATCGTCTTCGCCGGCATTCTTTCCAACATGGCCGCGGAGCTTGGCTACGTGGTGCTGATTCCACTGGCGGCGATGATCTTCCACTCGCTGGGGCGTCACCCGCTGGCGGGCTTGGCGGCGGCGTTCTGCGGTGTCTCCGGCGGCTACAGCGCGAATCTTTTGATCGGCACCGTCGACCCGCTGCTCTCGGGCATCACCCAGGAGGCCGCACGGCTGCTCGACCCGGCCTACACCGTGGGCGCCGAGGCCAACTGGTTCTTCATGTTCGTGAGCACGTTCGTCGTCACGCTGATCGGCGGGCTGGTCACCGAGCGCATCGTCGAGCCCAAGCTCGGCAAGTTCGATATCGATCAGGCCAGCGACGAGATCGACGGCCAGCAGATGGCCACGCTCGAGCCCACCGAGAAGCGCGCTCTGAAGGGCACCGGCCTTGCTATGCTCGCCATCGTCGCCGCGCTGCTGGTACTGGTGGTGCCGGAAAACGCCCTCTTGCGCAATCAGGAGACCGGGGCGATAGGCGGCTCGCCCTTCCTGAGCGGCATCGTGGTGATCGTGGCGGTGTCGTTCACGCTGCTTGGCTTCATCTACGGGCGCCTGGCCGGCACCATGCACACCGACCGCGACGTGGTCGATGCCATGGCCAAGAGCATGAGCCGGCTGGGGCTTTATATCGTGCTGGTGTTCTTCGCCGCGCAGTTCGTGGCGCTGTTCAACTGGAGCAACTTCGGCACCGTGACGGCGGTGGCCGGTGCGAGCCTTCTGGATTCACTGGGGCTCAGCGGCCCGGGGCTCTTTGCGCTGTTCATCCTGATGTGCGCCTTCGTCAATCTGTCACTGGGTAGCGCCTCGGCCCAGTGGGCGGTGACCGCGCCGATCTTCGTGCCGATGCTGATGCTGATGGGCTACGCCCCGGAAGTGATCCAGGCCGCCTACCGGATCGGCGACTCCACCACCAACCTGATCACGCCGATGATGAGCTATTTCGGACTGATCCTCGCCGTCGCCTCGCGCTACCAGAAGGACATGGGCATCGGCACCATGGTCGCGCTGATGCTGCCCTATACGCTGTTCATGCTGGTGGGCTGGAGCGTGCTGTTCTTCGTCTGGGTGTTCGTCTTCGGCCTGCCGGTCGGGCCTAACGCGCCGATCTACTACACCTTGTAAACGCC
>NZ_JAMZBD010000239.1:0-4752 GCF_024158685.1 Halomonas sp. 707D4
GCGCCGGCTCGGCCGTACGCTATGGGGCAGCGTTCACGGGCTCGTCCAGCTCGGGCTCAACGAGCGCCTGGGCTACTGGCAGGGCCACCAGCTCAAGGTCGACGAACTTCTCGAGCAGCTTTTGAGCACGGTGCTGGCGGGGCTTCGCGCCCGTGAGGCGCATTCGTGAAGTGGCTGATTCGACCGACGCGCTGCGTGCTGCGCCATGCGATCTATTTCAGCATGCGCGCAAGCTACCGTATCCGCGTTCAGGGGCGTGAATACCTGCCCGCCAAAGGCGCAGCGCTGGTGGTGTGCAACCATGTAAGCTTCATGGACGCGCTGGTGCTTGGCGGCTGCAGCCCGCGGCCGCTGCGTTTCGTGATGGACCAGCCGATCTTCGATTCGCCCTGGCTCAAGTGGTGGTTTTTGCTGGTCGGCGCGATTCCCGTCGAGTCCGAGCGGCGCAACACCGCCGGGCTCAGGCGCACCCTCGATCAGATCAGCCAGGCACTGCGCGACGGCGAGGTGGTGATGGTGTTTCCCGAAGGGCGTCTGACCCCGGATGGCGAGATCCACCCCTTCCGCCGCGGCCTCGAGACGATGCTGGCCCGCGATAACGTGCCGGTAATTCCCGCGGGGCTCGCCGGGCTCTGGGGGTCGTGGACCTCCCACTGTG
Organism: Halomonas sp. 707D4; assembly: GCF_024158685.1. Lineage (NCBI taxonomy): Bacteria > Pseudomonadati > Pseudomonadota > Gammaproteobacteria > Oceanospirillales > Halomonadaceae > Halomonas > Halomonas sp. 707D4. The sequence goes on from NZ_JAMZBD010000239.1 coordinate 659, forward strand.
GCGGGCGGGCGCTCAAGAAGTGGCCCTCGCGGTTTCGCGCACCGGTCAGGCTCTACTTCGGTGCGCCAGTGATGACCCATGAGGCCGAGGGGGTGGCGCTGCGCCACTTTCTCGAGGCCCGGGTGAAGGCGCTCAAGACCGCAGGCGATGTGGACATCGCCCGGCGGTACCGGGGCAGCGCCGAGCGCGACTAGCGCCTGGGCAGGCGAATCACCGGCCAGCAGCGCGCTGAGGTGATCAAATTGTCGCGAATCTCGAGAATCTCCATGCGCGTGTTACCGATCTGCAGCGACGCTGATCCTTCGGGGAAGGCTTCGAGGTGCTCGAGAATCAGTCCGTTCAAGGTCTTGGGGCCGTCGGTAGGCAGCTGCCAGCCAAGCATCTTGTTGATCTCGCGAATGTTGGCGGTGCCCTCGATTACGTGGCTGCCGTCGTCCTGCTGATGGATCTCCTCGTCCTCGGAGACGTCGGTAGTGAATTCACCGACGATCTCCTCGAGGATGTCCTCCAGCGTCACCAGTCCCTCCACGTCGCCGTACTCGTCCACCACGATGCCGATACGCCGCTTCTGCTTCTGGAAATTCAAGAGCTGGGTGTGCAGCGGCGTCGATTCCGGGATGAAGTAGGGCTCGCGCGCCTCCTGCACCACCGCCGCCTTGGTCACCTCCTCCTTGGAGAGAAAACGCGCCGCGTTTCTCAGGTGCAGCATGCCGATGATGTTGTTGATGTCGCCCTTGTAGACCGGAAGCCGCGTGTGCTGGCTGGTGCGGATCTGGGCAAGTATCTCCTCGAGCGGATCATCCAGGTCGATCCCCAGCACCTCGTGGCGCGGCACCATGATATCGTTCACGGTGACGTTCTCCAGATCCAGAATCGACAGCAGCATCGCCCGGTGGCGGTAGGGGATCAGCGTGCCCGCCTCGTGCACCACGGTACGCAGCTCGTCGCGAGTGAGGCTATCACCGCCGTTCTCCACGCTCTTGACGCCGACCAGTCGCAGAAGACCGTTGGAGACCGCGTTGACCACCCACACCAGCGGGTACAGAAGCTTCAGAAGCGGCTCCAGCGCCATCGAGGCAGGGTAGGCGATGCGCTCGGGCTTGATCGCCGCGTAGGTCTTCGGCGTCACTTCCGAAAACACCAGAATGGTGATGGTCAAGAGCGCCGTGGAGATCGCCGGGCCCGACACCTCGCCGAAGAAGTGGATCGCGATGATGGTGGCGATGGAGGCGGCGAGGTTGTTGACGAAGTTGTTGCCGATCAGGATGACGCCGATCAGCCGGTCCGGGCGGGTCAGAAGGCGCATCACCCGCTTGGCGCGCTTGTCGCCGCTGCCTGCCTGGTGGCTGAGCCTGTAGCGGTTGATCGACATCATGCCGGTTTCGGAGCTCGAGAAGAAGGCGGATAGCAGCACCAGCAGGCCCAGCAGGCCGAACAGTAATCCCAGCGGGAATTCGTCGCTCAAGTCGAAAGTTCCTTTATGGCGTATCAAGCTCGTTTTTAGAAGCAGCGGCGGGGCGCTGTCAAGGCGCCCTCGTTCGAGGTGCGGTCAGCGGGCGAGGACTATTTCCAGCACGAACTTGCTGCCGAAGTAGGCCAGTACCAGCAGCAGGCCGCCGCCGAGCGTCCAGCGCACCGCGCGCATGCCGCGCCAGCCGAAGCGGTAGCGCCCGACCAGGAGCGTGGTGAAGATACCCCAGGCGGCGATCGACAGCACCGTCTTGTGCACCAGGTGCTGGGCGAACAGGTTGTCCAGAAAGATCAGGCCGCTGGCGATCGACAGCGTCAAGAGCGCAACGCCGGCCCAGATCAGCTCGAACAGCACCCGCTCCATGGTGGTCAAGGGTGGCAGCGACTGCACGATGCCGCGAATGTGGTGATGGCGCAGCGCCTGGTTCTGAAGCCCCACCAGCACCGCCTGCACCGCCGCGATGGCCAGCATCGCGAAGGCGAGTGCCGAGCTTGCCGCGTGAATCAGGATACCCGGGGTGAGTCCGGTATGGCCGCCCTGGCTCGGTAGCCACGTGGCGAAGATCAGCGCCACCCCGGCCAGCGGGAACAGCGCGATGCCTGCGTTGAGCACCGGCTTGAACAGGCTCGCCACCAGCAACACGTTGACCACCACCGCCATTAGCAGCGTGGCGCTAGTGGTGAAGCCCGGCAAGAGCCCCGGCGTCTGGTTGATCAGCATCACCACCACCGGAATATGCAGCAAGAGCCCCAGCGCCGCGATCAGACGAACCATGCCCCGGCGCGGCGGCACCCGGCGAAACAGCGTCATGCCCTGCCAGACGGCGGCAGCGATATAGAGTACAAAAGCGATGGTGGCGAGAGGGAGCGCCTGCATGATGCTATCCGTGCGCTGGCCGCGCGTCGTTGAGAAAAAAAGGGCAGTGAAGACAAGTCGGTGCGAGCTAGAGACTAGCGCCTACTATAACCAATCGTAAAGCGTCGCACAGCACCGCGCGGCGAACAGCCATAGAGACTCACAGGCGGAGCGCGTATAATCTCGCCCACACGTGCCCGGCTGCGAGCCCGGCGTCAGCGACAAAGGCAGAGGCCCCATGTTCCAGAATCTGAGCGAGCGTCTTTCCCAGACGCTGAAGTCGATCAAAGGCCAGGCGCGCCTGACCGACGACAACATCAAGGACACCCTGCGCGAGGTGCGCAAGGCGCTTCTCGAAGCGGACGTGGCGCTGCCTGTCGTCAAGGCATTCATCGAGCGCGTACGCGAGCGTGCCGTCGGCCAGGAGGTCTCGAAGAGCCTCTCGCCGGGCCAGCAGTTCGTCAAGATCGTCCAGCAGGAGCTCGAGGCGATCATGGGCGAGGCCAACGAGGGGCTCAACCTCAAGGGGTCGCCCTCGGTCGTCCTGATGGCCGGCCTTCAGGGCGCGGGCAAGACCACCTCGGTCGCCAAGCTCGCCCGCTTTCTTCGCGAGCGCGAGAAGAAGAAGGTGCTGGTGGTCTCGGCGGACGTCTATCGCCCTGCGGCCATCGACCAGCTCGAGACCTTGGCGAAGGAAGTCGAGGTCGACTTCTTCCCATCGCACTCCACTGAAAAGCCCGTCGACATCGCCAATGCCGCGATCAAGCACGCCAAGATCCAGTTCCACGACGTGGTGCTCGTCGATACCGCGGGTCGTCTGGCGATCGACGACGCGATGATGGCCGAGATCCAGGCGCTGCACAAAGCAGTCTCGCCCCAGGAAACCCTGTTCGTCGTCGATGCCATGACCGGCCAGGATGCGGTCAGCACTGCCAAAGCGTTCCACGAGGCGCTGCCGCTGACCGGTGTGATCCTCACCAAGGCCGACGGCGATGCCCGTGGTGGCGCGGCGCTTTCCGTGCGCCACGTCACCGGCAAGCCGATCAAGTTCATGGGCGTGGGCGAGAAGGTCGACGCCCTCGAGCCCTTTCATCCGGACCGCGTCGCCTCGCGCATCCTCGGCATGGGCGACATGCTCTCGCTGATCGAGGAAGCCGAGCGCACCGTCGACAAGGACAAGGCCGCCAAGCTCGCCAAGAAGGTGAAGAAGGGCGACGGCTTCGACCTCGAGGATTTCCGCGAACAGCTCCAGCAGCTCAAGAAGATGGGCGGCATGGGCGGACTGCTCGGCAAGCTCCCCGGCATGGGCCAGATGGCCGAGCTTGCCCAGGGTTCGGGGCCCGAGAAGGAGATGGGCAAGCTCGAGGCGTTGATCAACTCGATGACCCCCGCCGAGCGGCGCAAGCCCGAGATCATCAACGGCTCGCGCAAGCGGCGCATCGCCGCCGGCGCCGGCCTTGACGTACCGGCGCTCAATCGCCTGCTCAAGCAGCACAAGCAGATGCAGAAGATGATGAAGAAGGCCGGCAAGAAGGGCGGCATGCAGAAGATGATGCGCGGCATGTCCGGCATGATGGGCGGCGGCGGCCCGGGAGGCCCCGGTGGCATGGGCGGCATGGGTGGCCCGGGCGGGTTGCCCTGGCGCTAGGCCGACGCCCCGCCCGTTGGATACGACGACGCCCGCCGGCGACCCCGGCGGGCGTCGTCGCGTTCGGCTACAGGGCAACGTGGCGGCGGTAGACGACTACCTGACCATCCGGGCCCACGA
>NZ_JAMZBD010000240.1:0-4750 GCF_024158685.1 Halomonas sp. 707D4
ACAAGTTCGTCGGCGGGCCGGGCAGCTCCGGGGTGCTGGTGATGCGGCGCGACCTTTGCGTCAATGCGGTGCCCTCGGTGGCCGGCGGTGGCACGGTCTCCTACGTGACCGCGACGAATCATCGCTACGTGACGGACGTGCAGCGCCGGGAGGAGGGCGGAACGCCGGATATCCTGGGCAACATTCGCGCCGGCTTCGCCTTTCGCATCAAGTCGCTGGTGGGCGAAGAGGTGATCGAGGCGCGGGAGGCAGAACTCGCCGCCCAGGCGCTCGAGCGCTGGTCGGCGCTCGACAACCTGACGTTGCTCGGCCCGCGCGACGCCCCGAGGCTTGCGATCTTCTCGTTCAACCTGCGCGCCGGGCGGCGCGAGATCCACCACAACCTGGTGGTGGCGATGCTCAACGATCTGTTCGGTATCCAGGCACGCGGCGGCTGCTCCTGCGCCGGCCCCTACGGCCATGCGCTGCTCGACATCGACGACGACACCGCTCTCGAACACGAGCGGTTAGTCCAAAATGGCAGAAGCTTATATCGTCCTGGTTGGGTAAGGCTAGGATTTCATTTCTTTTTTAGCAATGAAGCGGCTAACTATGTAATATCGGCAGTCGAATTCATTGCACGCCATGCGGCCTCGCTGATGAAGCTTTATAGCGTCGATGAGCGCACGGGCACCTGGTCGGCACGTACACCGTTCGACCAGGCACAATCGATTGAGCCCACGCTGGATTCGCTTGATGCGCTGCTGCATTCACCCGGCCTTCGTGCGGCGCCACGCCAGGAGACCCTCGAGGATCCCTTCGTCGCAGCCGAAGCGCTCGTCGAGCGTGCAAGAGAGGCAAGCCCGCCTGCCGACCCAGGCGGTGCCGATGTACCGTTACGTTGGTTCTGGTGGCCGCACGAAGCCGACGAGGCCGCGCAGTCCCAACGCGAGATGATGCCATGACCCAGACTTCCATTTCCCCCACCCTGGCCGGCGCCGGGCTCGACGCGCTCGATGAGCGCGTGCGCTTCGATCTGGCCTGCCTGAACCTGCCGCCCGCTTCCTGGGTGCCGAGCCGCACCGCGCAGGGTGATCGCCATGTCCACGACGTGGTGATCATCGGCGGCGGCCAGTGCGGGCTGGTGGCGGCGTTTGCACTCTTGTGCGGCGGCATTCGCGACCTTCGCGTGTTCGACCGCAACCCGGAAGGGCTCGAAGGGCCGTGGATGAACTACGCCCGCATGGAGACGCTGCGCTCGCCGAAGACCCTGCCGGGACCGAGCTACGGCTTTGCCTCGCTGACCTTTCGCGCCTGGTTCGAAGCGCAGTTCGGCACCGCCGAGTGGGAAGCGCTGGATAAGATTCCGCGCCCGATGTGGATGGCGTACCTGCGCTGGTATCGCCAGGTGCTGGCGCTGCCGGTCGAGAACGAGGTCAACGTCGATCACGTCGCCCCGTGCGGTGAGCATCTCGAACTCACGCTTTCAGGCCCCGGCGCGCGCCAGGAGACGGTGCTGACGCGCAAGCTGGTCATGGCGACCGGGCGCGACGGCACCGGCGGGCCGAAGATTCCCGGTTTCGTGGAGGGCCTGCCTTCTGGCGTGTGGGCACATACCGCCGACGAGATCGATTTCAAGGCGCTCGAAGGCAAGCGGGTGATCGTCGTCGGCGTGGGTGCCTCCGCCATCGACAACGCCGCCGAAGCCCTGGAGCACGGCGCCGAGGAAGTGCGCTTTCTGATTCGCCGCGCCCAGATGCCGACCATCAACAAGATGATGGGCATCGGCTCCTTCGGCTTCACCCACGGCTACGCGAGCCTGCCGGATGCCTGGCGCTGGCGCATCATGCACTACTCCTTCATCACCCAGACGCCCCCACCGCGCGGCTCGACCCTGCGGGTGAGCCGCCACGAGAACGCCCACTTCCATTTCGAGTGCGGGGTCGAGGCCACGCACATGGAGGGCGACGAGATCGTCGTCACCACCCGCCAGGGCGAGGTGCGCGGCGACTTCCTGATCCTCGGCACCGGCTTTGAGATCGACCCGCTGGCGCGCACCGAGCTTGAAGGCTATGCCGACCAGATCCTGCTGTGGCGCGATCGCTACCGGCCGCCGGCGGAGCTTGCCCACGACGAGCTCGGCAAGTTCCCCTACGTGGGGCGCGACTTCGCCTTTCAGGAGCGCGAGCCCGGTGCGGCCCCCTGGCTTGCCGACATCCACTGCTTCAATTACGGCGCCTCGGTGAGCCTTGGCAAGGTGAGCGGTGACATCCCCGGCATCAGCGAAGGGGCGAGCTGGCTGGCCGGCGCCATCGCTGCGAGCTTTTACCAAAAAGACGTCGAGTGCCACTGGCGTAAGCTCAACGACTACGCATCGCCGGAGCTCGAGGGCGACGAGTGGCGCGCCTCGCCGCTGCCCGGCGCAGAGATCGACCAGACAAGACAAGGAGGGGCGCAATGACCCACGTGATCGAAACCGCCGCCAACGTGGCCGCCGAGGGGCCGCTGGCCGAGGCGCTGGCCACGCGCGGTAAACTCATGGACCTGAGCCAGGCCTCGCATGACGCGGCGCTGACGCCTGCCGACCCGGGCGGGGTGTCCCTGGCGCTGCGCGCGGCACTTGCCTGTCGCATGGCGCGGCTTTGCCGCCAGGCCGGGCTCGAGAAGCACTACGCCGCGCTGCTCGACGGCTACGCCGACCCGGTCGCCGCCCCCCTGGCCGACCCGCAGGTGACGCCCGGCGCCGACGAGACGCGCCTGGCCGCCATGGTCGGCTACGTGGACCTGGTCACCCGCTCGCCCAAGGACGCCACGAAGGCCGACATCGAAAGCCTGCGCGCGGCGGGGCTCGAGGAGGCGGACATCGTGCGCCTGGCCGGGCTCGTGGCCTTCGTCAACTATCAGCTTCGCTTGACCGCCGTGCTGAGCGTCATGGGAGAGAGCCAATGAGCCGGGTCATTCACAAGTTCACTTCGCGCATTCCCACCTGGCGCCCCCACGTCACGCCGATCGATTACGACAATGCGAACGAGGCCCAGCGCGAGGCGCTGAAAGAGACGCCGTCGAACACCAAGATCTCCGACTACGTGCTGGTGCTGGCTCACGACCCGGAGTCGCTGCGCATCCGTACGTCGCTGTTCAACGGCATCATGTACGACAAGGGCGGGCTGTCACGCCAGGAGCGCGAGCTCGGTGCCGTGGCAGCCTCGGTGGTTAATCGCTGCATCTACTGCGCCGCGGTCCACGCCCATCGCTACAACAACATCGTCGGTAGTGAGGCGGTGATGAAGGATATCTTCCTGCGCGGCAAGGACGCGGAGCTCGACGAGCGTACCCGTGCCATCCTGCGCTTCGGCATGCGGCTCTCCGAGACGCCGCCCCAAGTCGATCAGGACGATATCCAGCGCCTTCGCGACGTAGGCCTCGACGACCAGGAGATCCTCGATCTCACGCTCTCGACCACGCTGTTCGGCTGGGCCAACCGCCTGATGCACACGCTCGGCGAGCCGGTATCCGGCACCTGACGCGCGGATCGATCCTCCAATACCAATAGCCAAAGGACACTTCCCCATGACGAAACGCTCCCTTTCCGGCCTGGCCCTGATCGGCGCCGCCACCCTGATGAGCGCCACCCCTGCGCTTGCCGAAACCCTGCGCCTGGGCACCGTGGTCAGCGCCCCGCACCCCTGGATCGACGCGGCCGAGGCCTTCAAGGCCGAGGTCGAGGAGGCCACCGACAACCGCATCACCGTGCAGATCTTCCCGGGCGGCCAGCTCGGCAACGACCAGACCATGGTCGACGAGATCCGCATCGGCACCACCGACATGATCATCGGCGGGGTGATGAACGTCTCGCCCTACGTGCCGGAGTTCGAGATCTTCAGCCTGAACTACCTGTTCGAGGACATGGACGAGTTCCGCGCCGCCACCGCCCCGGACTCCCCGGTGTTCGAGTACTTCGACAACGCCGTGACCGACGCCGGCGTCGGCCTGAAGCTTCTCAGCCTGACCGGCGGCGGCACGCGCAACCTGAGCAGCAACCAGGGCCCGGTCACCGAGCCTTCGGACCTCGAAGGCGTGAAGATGCGCGTGACCGGTTCGCGCCTGGACGCGGACATGTGGCAGGCCTACGGGGCGTTGACCACCTCGCTTCCCTGGACCGAGATCTACACCGGCATGCAGACCGGCGTGGTGGGGGCGTTCGAGAGCACCATCAGCGGCTACTTCTCGAGCCGGCTGTATGAAGTGGCGCCGTATCACGCCAAGACCGAGCATCAGATCATGATGAGCCACATCTCGATGAGCGAGAACCGCTTCAACCGCTTTTCCGAGGAGGATCAGGCGATCATCCTGGCCGCCGCGCAGCACGCCGGCGAACACGGCACCGAGAAGGGCGAGGAGTACGACGCCGAGTTCATCCAGCAGTTCGAGGAGCTGGGGGTCACGGTCAGCGAAGTGGACAAGCAGGCGTTCATCGACCTTGCGCTGCCGCTTCACGACGCTTTCGCCGAAGAGCGCGACCTGACCGAGCTGCTCCAGACGATTCGCGACCTCTAGGCCGGCAACGCCCGCGCGCCGCATCCAGGCGGCGCGCGGCGAAAAGGACGAACGCATGCGATTGATCAACGATGTCCTGGAACGGCTGCTGACGGTGATCGCCGGCAGCCTGTTCGCGATCTTCATCCTGACGGTGCTCTATCAGGTGGTGGCCCGCAGCTTTCTCAAGATATCGGTCTCCTGGACCGACGAGATCGCCATGGCCTGCTTCATC
>NZ_JAMZBD010000241.1:0-4740 GCF_024158685.1 Halomonas sp. 707D4
AGCAGGACCTTGGGCGTGCTGCCGAAGACCTCTTCGATTGCATCCAGATACATACGCTCACGCATAATCTCGGGGGAGTTGCGGTACTCGCCGACCAGCGCGTTGAAGCGGTTGGCCTGACCTTGGGCCTCGGCCACCACGGATTCGCGATAACCCTGGCCCTGCTCGACGATACGCTGCGCCTGGCCCTGCGCCGCCGGAATGATGGCATTGGCGTAAGCCATACCTTCGTTGATGGTGCGCTGACGATCCTCGCGGGCTCGGATCACATCGTCGAAGGCATCGATCACTGGCGCCGGCGCCGAGGTGGATTCGATGTTGATGGTCTGCAGACGAATGCCGGCACCGTAGGCATCGAGATAGCTCTGCAGGCGGCTGGCCACGGAGCTGCCGAGAATCTCGCGGCCCGAGGTCAGGATATCGATCATGTCGGTACCGCCGACCACGTGACGCAGCGACGAATCCAGCGCGTTCTCGATGGAGAGCGCCGGGTTGCGTACGTTGAGCACGAAGTCCTTAGGATTGGAAACCTGGTACTGAGCCGAGATCTCGACTTCGACGATGTTCTCGTCGCGGGTCAGCATCGACTGGGTCTGGGAAACCGAGCGCACGCGGGTCACGTTGACCATGCGCACGTCGTCGATCAAGGGCGGATTCCACTGAAGACCCGGCTCGACGATGCCTTGGTACTCGCCGAAACGCAGCACGACACCGCGCTCGGACTGATCCACCAGGTAGAAGCCCATCGCCGCCCAGATGGCCAGCGCGACGATCAGCCCCGGCGCGGGAAGCGCCGGGGCGTTGCGCGGCTTGCCGCAACCGCCGTTGCCACCGCTCCCGTTACCGCTGCGCTTGCCGCTGCCACCCAGCATGCCGTTGAGCTTCTGCTGGAACTTCTTCAGCGCCTCGTCCAGATCCGGTGGCCCCTGATTGTTGCCGCCGTTGTTTCCCCCGTTGTTACCCCCGCCGCCCGTGTTGCCACGATCGTCGCTGCCACGGTCGCCGCTGCTGCCGCGTCGGCCACCACTGCTCCATGGGTCGTGCTGGTTGCCACCACCAGGCTCATTCCAGGCCATACTTCGTCTCCACTAAGGTGTTAACCTGCACGCGGCCCCGCGTTCAGCGAGGCCGCCATGCTTATAATATTGTTGCTCTAGGTGCGCACCGGCGCTCTGAGCGTGGCCGACTCGCCGCGCCCCCTACCACTCGTCGGGCTCTTGCAGCGCCTTGGGCAAGTAGGTGTCGGCGCGCTCGCCGAGCTGGGCCATCAGCTGATTGAAATCGCGCCGCGGCAGGCGAACGTCGAGCACCGAGCGCCCCTGCTCGTCGAACCGCTCTTCTCGCACGGCATTCAGCGCGTGAAGGCCCGCCCTGAGCTTACCCTGCTCCGGCGCGAGCGTCAGCGAAAAACCGATGACGTCGTCGGCGAGCCGTTCGGACAGCGCCTGGTGAAGAAGATCGAGCCCCTGCCCCTCGCGCGCCGAGAGCCAGACCACCTCCGGGCGGCCCTGGCCATCGCGCTCGATGCGCGGGGCGCTGTCGAGTCGGTCGATCTTGTTCATCACCTTGAGTACCGGTACGCCGTCGGCACCGATCTCCTTGAGCACGCTGTCGACCTGCTGCACGTTGAGCTCGCGGTCCGGGTCGGCGGCGTCGATCACGTGGATCAGAAGCGACGCCTCCGCGGCCTCCTGAAGCGTCGCCTGGAACGCCTCCACCAGCTTGTGCGGCAGGTGGCGAATGAAGCCGACGGTATCGGCCATCACGATCGGCCCGACGTCGTCGATCTCGAGCCGGCGCAGGGTCGGGTCGAGAGTGGCGAACAGCTGATCGGCGGCGTACACCTTAGCATCGGTGAGTACGTTGAAAAGCGTTGACTTGCCGGCGTTGGTATAGCCGACCAGCGATACGCTCTGGATTTCCGCGCGCGAGCGGGCGCGGCGATTCTGCTCGCGCTGGCTGCGCACCTTGTCCAGGCGCTTGTGGATCGCCTTGATCCGACCGCGCAGCAGGCGGCGGTCGGTCTCGAGCTGGGTCTCGCCCGGCCCGCGCAGGCCGATGCCGCCCTTCTGGCGCTCGAGGTGAGTCCACCCGCGCACCAGGCGCGTGGACATGTATTCGAGCTGGGCAAGCTCGACCTGCAGCTTGCCCTCATGGGTTCTGGCCCGTTGGGCGAAGATATCCAGGATCAGGCCCGTACGATCGAGAACGCGACACTTGAGCTCGCGCTCGAGGTTGCGCTCCTGGGAGGGACCCAATCCATGGTTGAAGATCACGAGTTCGGCCTGATGGGCGCCAAGCAGCGCTCTCAGCTCGTCGAGCTTCCCCGACCCGATGAAGGTACGCGGATCGGGGCGCTGACGACTTGCCGTGAGCAGTGTCGCGGGCTCTGCACCGGCAGAGCGCACGAGCTCCAAGAACTCACCCGGGTCTTCTCGCGCCTGCTCATCGAAGAAGTCCACGTGAACAAGTACGGCCGTTTCACCGGCATCTGGGCGTTCAAAAAACAATCAATACCTCTTGTATCTCGAGCTGACCACGGACCTCAGACATCAGCATCCGCGGCGGCCGGGTCTTGAGCCGGCAGGCGCACGTTGCGTGAGGGCACTACCGTGGAGATAGCGTGTTTGTAGACCATCTGGCTCACGGTGTTGCGCAGCAGGATGACGAATTGATCGAAGGACTCGATCTGTCCCTGCAGCTTGATGCCGTTGACCAGGAAAATGGATACCGGAATGCGCTCCTTGCGCAGGATATTCAGGTACGGGTCTTGAAGGGACTGCCCTTTGGACATGCTGCTCTCCCTAAACTGTCGTTGGGGGTTGGTTATCAATGGCGCGCCGGGGCGCTGCCGCAATCTTGTTGCCCGAAAGGCCTGAGTGACGAAACTGTCTGGCCGCTCGAAAAATCCGTGCTTGCGAAAAGACCATCTTACGCTAAGCACCGCTTTCGCGCACGATTTTCAGCACCTTATCCGCAAGCTCGGGCTGGCTTGCATCGACCCACGCAAGTCCCGCCCAGCTTCTTAACCACGTTAGCTGACGTTTGGCGAGCTGGCGAGTGGCGATGATGCCCCGCTCGATCATCGCGGCGCGATCATACTCGCCGTCGAGATGCTCCCACGCCTGGCGGTAGCCCACGCTCTTCATCGACGGAAGCGAGCGGTCGAGATCGCCTCTCTTTCTGAGGGCGGCCACCTCGTCTATCAAGCCCTGGGACACCATCTTCTCGAAACGCTGCGCGATACGCTCGTGCAGCACGCGCCGCTCAAGCGGGGCGAGCCCTATCGACACCACGCGATAGGGAAAGGTTTCCGGGCGCTGCTCGGCCCAGAGCTCGCTCATCGGCCGGCCGCTGACCCGGTAGACCTCGAGGGCGCGCAAGAGCCGCTGGGGGTCGTTGGGATGGATGCGACGGGCAGAGACCGGGTCGACGCGGGCGAGCTCGGCGTGCAGCCCGTCGAGCCCCTGAGCCTCGCGCTCCCGGGCGAGCTCGGCACGCACCGACTCGTCGGCGGCGGGCAGATCCGCCACCCCGTCGAGCAGGCGCTTGTAGTAGAGCATGGTGCCGCCCACCAGCAGCGGGATCTTGCCCGCCGCGCTGATTTGCCGCATCTCGGTGAGCGCATCGACGCGAAAATCTCCCGCCGAGTAGGGCTCCGCCGGGTCCCTGACATCGATCAGCCGGTGCGGCGCGCGGGCAAGCTCGCAGGCACTCGGCTTGGCGCTGCCGATGTCCATGCCGCGGTAGACCATGGCGGAATCGACGCTGATCAGCTCGCAGCCCAGCCGCTCGTGCAGCGCGATCGCGGTATCGGTCTTGCCGGCGGCGGTCGGCCCCATCAGGAAGATCGCCAAAGGGCGTGTATCGGCCATCGCGTGGCAACTCCGTTCGTTGTGCGCCGCTACTGGCCGCGCAGGAAAAGCTTGTCGAGCGCCTTCATGCTCATCTGGGTCCAGGTGGGCCGCCCGTGATTGCACTGGTCGCTGCGCTCGGTACGCTCCATGTCGCGCAGCAGCGCATTCATCTCGTCGAGCGTCAGGCGCCGATTGGCGCGCACGCTGCCTTGGCAGGCCATGGTGGAGAGCAGCGCGTGCAGCCGCGCCTCCACCTGGTGGGTGCGCCCGAAGCTCGCCAGCTCCTCGAGCATCTCGCGCACAAGCCCTTCGGGGTCGGCGCCGGCCAGAAGTGCCGGCAGGCTGCGCACCAATAGCGTCTCGGGGCCGGCCACGTCGAGCTCGACGCCGAGGCGCGCGATGGCGTCCTGCTCGCTCTCGACGGTGGCTACCTCCTGGGCGCTGGCGGCCAGCGACACCGGCACCAGCAGCGGCTGGGTGTCCACCCCCTGCATCGCGAGCTGAGTCTTCATCCGCTCGTAGACGATCCGCTCGTGGGCGGCGTGCATGTCGACGAGCACCAGTCCCTGGGCGTTCTGGGCCAGAATGTAGATGCCGTGCAGTTGGCCGAGCGCGAAGCCGAGCGGCGGCGCGCTGGTCGGGTCCGCCTCGGGCAGCGCGACCGGCGCCTCGTCACCTTGAGGCCGGGGTGTCAGAAGCGTCGCCTCGTGGTCCGGGTGCAGCGCCTGGTAGCCCTGCATGAAGCGGCGCACCCGCTCGGCGCCGGGGTGGCGCTGGGCGCCCGCCCCTTCGCCCAGCGCCATGCCCTGCTGCTGCCAGCGCGGTGCCGGCGCCGAAGGCGTGGCGGTCGGCGGTTCGGCGCTTTCACCGCTTTCGGCTGAGG
>NZ_JAMZBD010000242.1:0-4720 GCF_024158685.1 Halomonas sp. 707D4
GGCGGCGGTGGCTGGTAGTTCGCGCCATGACGAGCCCGCCGGCGTGAAGGGCCTGGAGAGGGCGTCGCGGTGGGTGACGCCGACCACCGCGACGAGCCAACGGTCTGAACGGTCAGCTCGACTCAAACAGGTCGACGCGCAAACAAAAGCGAGAAACCGCTTATGTCATTCCGGGAGACATTCACGCGTCTTGCGTCATCGGCACCAGCCGGACCTCGCGGATATCCAGCGTTTCCCAGACGCGGCCGGTGGTGTAGGGGTCCTGCTCGAGCCAGGCGTCGAGCGCGGCGCGGGTGTCGAAGGCCACGTGCACGGTGGAGCCGATCATGCGGCCGGCGTCATCCAGGATCGCGCCGCCGCTGAGAAAGCGGCCCTCTTCGATCATGCGGCGGACGCCTTCTAGGTGCGCCTCGCGGTTGGCCAGTCGGCGCGACAGGGCGTCGTCGTCGGTGAAGTCATAAGCGGTCACGACATACTGCATGCAAGGTTCCTGATCGAGTGAGGCAGCGACCGGTGTCGCTCGAAGGCTGGGATCGTCGCACGATAACCCGTACCCTGTGCAGCACAAACAGGCATCGTCAACGTTGCAAGAACGTTGTACTTCCTCGATGGCAATACGATCCATCATTGGTCATCATTGGCTAATTCCAATTTGCCACCCGACAGAAGGCGCAGGTCATGATGTACACGCCCAGCGTGTTGTCACTCGACGAGTTTCCGATGGGGTGTGTGGTCACAAACGCCCGGCGGCGCGTTCTCTACAGCAATCGCTACATCGCGAGCCAGTACGGGCATGCGCCCGAGGCGCTGGCGGGGCGCGATCTGTTTCATCTGTTCAGCAAGGCGTCGCGCATCGTCTTCGAGTCGTTCGTCGTGCCGGCGCTTGCCCGCGATGGGCAGTGCGAGGAGATTCGCCTGACGCTGCTCTCGGCAAAGCAACGCCCCGTGCCGGTCGTGGTGAGCGCGGTGTACGACGATGTCTGCGAGCGCTGTTTCTGGAGCATCGCCAACGCCCAGCGCTCCGAGCAGCTGTACGTCGAGCTGAAGAAGACCCAGCAGTTGCTGGAACACAAGGTGGCGCTTTTGCGCTCGCTGTCGCATTCCGACCCGCTCACCGGGTTGCCCAACCGCGCCGCACTGAGTCGAGACCTGGATCGCCGGATCGTCGATCACATCCCCGGCGGTCGCGGGTTCGCGCTGGCGTTCATCGACCTGGACGGCTTCAAGGAGGTCAACGACCGCCACGGCCACGCGATCGGCGACCGGGTTCTGCAGCAGGTGGCCGAGCGGTTGACGGCGACGCTGCGCCAGAACGACCTGATCGCGCGCTTCGGGGGGGACGAGTTCGTGGTGGTGGTGGAGGGCTGCGCCTCCCAGGCGATCGAACGGACGCTGCTGGCGCGATTGGGGAGCCGGCTTGCGGCACCCTTCGTGATCGACGACATCCAGCTGACGCTCTCGGCCAGCATCGGCGTGACGCTCTACCCTCAGGCCCGGGCGCTGGAGCCGGACCAGCTCGTGCGCCAGGCGGACAACGCCATGTACCAGGCCAAGCTCGCCGGCAAGAACCAGGTACGCTTTTTCGATAGCGACGACGAGGACGTGCAGAAGGAGCGCCATTCGGCGCTGGTCGCGGTCAACGAGGCGCTGGTCGCCGGGGCGTTCGAGCTTTACTACCAGCCCAAGGTCAACATGCGTACCGGCGAGGTGTTCGGCGCCGAGGCGTTGATCCGCTGGAACCACCCCGAACGCGGGCTGCTCGGCCCCCACGCCTTTCTGCCGGCGCTGGGCAAGACGCTGTGCGGCGTACGCCTGGGGCGCTGGGTTCTCGCCACCGCCCTCGACCAGCTCGCCGCGTGGCACCGTCAGGGCCTGACGCTCGGCGTCAGCGTGAACATCGACGGCTACCACCTGCTGCACCCGCGATTTCTGCAGGACCTGGGAGCGCTGCTCGACGAGTTTCCCGACCTGCCGCGCGGCAGCCTCGAGCTCGAGGTGCTCGAAACCAGCGCGATCGAGGACGTGGCCCAGGCCGCCATGATCATCAACGCCTGCCGCACGCTGGGGCTCAGGGTGTCGCTGGATGATTTCGGCACCGGCTACTCGTCGCTCAGCCAGCTGCGCGACCTGCCGGTGGACACGCTCAAGATCGACCGCAGCTTCGTGCAGAACATGCTGACGAGCCGCGGGGACCTGGCCATTCTCAAGGGCGTGATCGGCTTCGCGACGGCGTTCGAGTGCGAGGTGATCGCCGAAGGCGTGGAGTCCCTGCAGCATGGCCGGGAGCTTCTGGCACTGGGCTGCGAGCAGGGCCAGGGCTACTACATCGCAAGACCCATGCCCGCCGACGCGCTGCCCGGCTGGGTGCAGGCGTGGCACCAGGGCGAGTTCAGGGCGAAGTATCACCCCGACGACACAAGCAAGGAGTAACGCGGTTTGTTGACCCCCTCGGAAATCAGAAAACGCAACAACGTCACGGTGCTGGGCGAGGGCCCCGAAACGCTGGTGCTGGCCCACGGCTTCGGCTGCGACCAGCGGGTGTGGCAGCACGTGGCGCCAGCGCTTGCCGAGCGCTACACGCTGGTGCTGTTCGATTACGTGGGCTCCGGGCGCTCGCAGCTCTCGGCCTTCGACGCCACGCGCTACGCCACCCTCGAAGGCTACGCCCGGGACGTGGTGGAGATCTGCCAGGCGCTCGACCTTCGCGGCGTTCACGTCGTCGGCCATTCGGTCAGCGCCACCATCGGCCAGCTGGCGGCGCTCGAGATCCCCGAGCGCATCGCGAGTCAGGTGATGATCTGCCCGTCACCCTGCTTTCTGAACGTGGCGCCGGACTATCACGGCGGCTTCGAGCGCGCCGACCTCGAGGAGCTGCTCGAGCTGATGGATCGCAACTACATCGGCTGGGCCAACTACCTGGCGCCGCTGGTGATGGGGCCGGAAAGTGCCGACTACCTGATCGGCGAGCTGTCGGAGAGCTTCTGCTCCACCGACCCGATCGTCGCCAAGGTGTTCGCCCGGGCCACCTTCTTCGCCGACTACCGCCACGTGCTGCCCCAGGTCGCCCATCCGGCGCTCTTGCTGCAAAGTCAGGTCGATACGCTGGCGAACCCGGAGGTCGGGCGCTACATGCACGCGCGCATGGCGCGCGCCACGCTCAAGGAGCTGCCAAGCGTCGGCCACTGCATCCACATGACCCACCCGGAGAGCGTCGTGAGCGAGATCGACGCCTGGCTCGCCGACAACGCCGCGTGCCGATTCACGAGCACGGGTGTCAGTTCGGGCAAAGCCTGAAGGCGATCAGCGGCCCGTCTGCGTCAGGATCGTTCACCAGGTGAGCCTCGACGCCGAAAAGCGCGCGCAGCAGCGTCGGGGTGAGCACTTCAAGGGGCGTGCCGAGCGCCACCACACGGCCTTCGTGAAGTGCCAGCACCCGGTCACAGCGCAGGGCGTGATGAAGATCGTGAAGCGCTACCACGGCGGTGACGGGCAGCGACCGGATCAGCGCCAGGATGGCGAGCTGGTGATGGATGTCGAGGTGGTTGGTGGGCTCGTCGAGCAGCATCAGCCGAGGCTCCTGGGCATGGGCGCGAGCGATGTGCAGGCGCTGGCGCTCGCCGCCGGAAAGCGACGCCCAGGGCCGCTCGGCAAGCGCGGTCATCTCGACCGCCGCGAGCGCCCGGTCGACGGCAGCGGTGTCCTCGTCGCGCCAGCGCCCCAGCCGGTCGAGCCAGGGCGTGCGGCCAAGCTCTACCGCATCGCGCACGGTGAGTCGCTCGTCGGTCTCCGCCTGCTGGGCCACCAGCGCGATGCGCCGGGCGACCCTGCGACGGTTCAAGCGCGCAAGTGGCGATCCCTCGAAGCGCACCTCGCCCTGGCCTGGCGGCAAAAGCCCGGCCAGCAGGCGCAGAAGCGTCGATTTACCCGCGCCGTTGGGGCCGATCACGCCCAGCGTCTCGCCGGGGAAAACGTCGAGATCGACGCCGTCGACGAGCCTTCGCCCGGCTGCGGAGAAGCTCACGCCGCGGGCGCTCAAAAGTGGCGATGAAAGGGGCGATGAAAGGGGCGTCATCGCCGCCCCCGCACCATCAGAAAGGCGAACGCCGGCGCGCCGACCAGCGCGGTGATCACGCCGATCGGCAGCACCTGGCCGGGGATCGCCACGCGGGAGGCCACGTCGCACAGCACCATGAACACCGCCCCGCACAGCGCGGCCGCCGGCACCAGCCGGTGATGGCGCACGCCGACCAGCAGCCGGCAGGCATGGGGCACGACGAGCCCGACGAAGCCGATGGCGCCGGTGATCGACACCATCACCGCCGTGGCCAGCGCCGCCGAGCCGATCAGCAGCGTTTTCGTCACGCGCAGGTTGACGCCGAGCGACGCCGCGCTTTCCGCGCCGAAGGCGAAGGCGTCGAGCGCGCGCACCTGGGAAAGCGCCAGGGCGAGACTCGCCCCGGCCGCCGGCAGGGCAAGCCAGGCGTCCGGCCAGCGCACCGCGGAAAGATTGCCCAGAAGCCAGAACAGGATGCCCCGGGCCTGCTCGGCGTTGGCGGACTGAGCGATGATGAAGGCGGTCAAGGCGTTGAACAGCTGCGCCCCGGCGATACCGGCGAGGATCAAGACGCCGGCGCCGCGCACCGCCGCGCCGCCGGCCAGGTGCGCCAGCAGCGCCACGAAGCCGAAGGCGCAGAGCGCCCCGGCGAAGGCGCCCATCGAC
>NZ_JAMZBD010000243.1:0-4701 GCF_024158685.1 Halomonas sp. 707D4
GTGTAGGCGTGCTGGGGCGCGTCGAACACCCGCTGGCGCGGGCCCATCTCGACGATCTGCCCCAGGTGCAGCACCGCCACGCGGTGGCTCATCTTCTCGACCACCGCCATGTCGTGGCTGATGAACAGGTACGAAAGCCCCTCTTCACGCTGAAGCTGCATCATCAGGTGGATGATCTGCGCCTGGATGGAGACGTCCAGCGCCGAGAGCGCCTCGTCGGCGATGATCAGCTTCGGCCTGGAGGCCAGCGCCCGGGCGATGCAGATGCGCTGGCGCTGGCCGCCGGAGAACTCGTGCGGATAGCGCTCGGCATGCTCCGGTGCCAAGCCCACGCGCTCCAGAAGCTCGCCGACGCGCTGCTTGATGCGCCGCTCGTCGCCCATCAGGCGATGGGTGCGGATCGGTTCGGCGATCGAGAAGCCCACGGTCTTGCGCGGGTCGAGCGAGGCGAAGGGGTCCTGGAAGATGTACTGCACCTGCTGACGCAGCGTCATCTTCTCGGCGCGGGACATGTCGGCCACGGGCTTGCCGGAAAAGACGATGTCGCCACTGGTGCTCTTCTGAAGCTGCTGGATGGTGCGCCCGATGGTGGACTTGCCGGAGCCTGATTCGCCCACCAGCGCCAGGGTCTCGCCGGGCTGGATGTCGAAGCTGACGTTCTCGACGGCGTGAACCCGGTGGCTCACGCCGCCGAAGAAACCCTTGTGGATATCGAAGCGGGTCACCAGGTTGCGCACGCTGACCACCGGCGTTTCCTGCACCTGCACGGTGTCCTGGAGCGTGGCTTCACCCTGGGTCACGACCTTCTCGCCGTCGAAGATCACCAGCGGTTCGGCGCGGGGGAGCGCTTCGCCCTGCATGCTGCCCAGCGTCGGCACCGCCGCCAGCAGCGCCTGGGTGTAGGGTTTCTGCGGCGCGGCGAACAGCGTGGCGACGTCCGCTTCCTCGACCTTTTCGCCGTTGCGCATCACCACCACGTGGTCGGCCACTTCCGCCACCACGCCCATGTCGTGGGTGATGAAGATCACCGCCATGCCGAGCTCTTTCTGCAGATCCTTGATGATGGCGAGAATCTGCGCCTGGATGGTGACGTCCAGCGCCGTGGTGGGTTCGTCGGCGACCAGCACCTTGGGCTTGCAGGCCAGCGCCATGGCGATCATGACCCGCTGACGCATGCCACCGGAGAGCTGGTGCGGGTAACGCTTCAAGAGCGACTCGGCATCCGCCAGGCGTACCAGGCGCAAAAGGCGCAGCGCCTCTTCGCGCGCCGTGGCGCGGCTGTAGTCGCCGTGCAGACGCAGGACCTCGGTGATCTGGTCGCCCACGGTGTAGACCGGGTTGAGCGAGGTCATCGGCTCCTGGAAGATCATCGAGATCTCCTTGCCGCGAATGCGCCGCATCTCCTTGTCGGAGAGCGCGGTCAGCTCAAGCGGGGCGCTGTCGCTCGTGCGCCGGTACAGGATGCGTCCCTTGGCAATGGTGGCGTTGAGATAATGCACCAGGCCCATGGTGGCCAGCGACGTCATCGACTTGCCCGAGCCGGACTCGCCGACGATCGCAAGCGTCTGGCCAGCGTGCAGGTCGAATGACAGATCCTTGACGACACGATTGGACCCGAAGGCGATATCGAGCGACTGGACGGAAAGCAGGGGAGGTGTTGATGACACGTGTTTACCTGTACTTTTTATGTAATTTATCTAGAAATTATCTTCAAGATGCCGGTATGTCAATTCGGTATTCGTCATGCCGATGGGGTCAGTGGCCTTGACCGATAGCAAGAAGTCGTTTGCCAATCGGCGCGGAAAAGGCCGATCATGAAGGGCCGAGTTCGCCGCGTGCGACTCGAGACGCCTTCGATATCAACTATAAAGAGCACGCCATGAGTAGAAAGAGCCCTGCCGCACCCGCCAAGCGAGGGCCGATCGTGTCTTCCGAGCACCTGTCGCACAAGGCGCAGGAGCTTTCCGAGTTCGAGTTCGGGCTGATCATCTCGAGCAATGCCTTCAACCGCTGGATGGTGCGCTGCATGGCGGCCACCGGCTACCCGGAGCTCGGCGCGCTGGACGTGCTGGTGCTGCACAGCGTGAACCATCGCAGCCGGGCCAAGCGCCAGGGCGATATCTGCCTGGTCCTCAACGTCGAGGACACCCACACGGTGACCTATGCGCTGCGCAAGCTGGTGAAGCTCGACCTGGTGGTGGGTGAGAAGCAGGGCAAGGAGACGCTCTTCCAGACGACCCAGCTTGGCCGCGAGGCCTGCAAGCGCTACGCCGAGATTCGCGAGGCGTGCCTGATCGAATCCCTCGATTCCATGGGTATCGAGCGCAGCGAGATCAGCAAGGTGGCAGGGGTGCTGCGCGCCATGTCCGGCCTCTACGACCAGGCGGCACGCTCGGCGGCCTCGCTGTAGCGTAAAGGCGTTGCCGATGGTATCCATCGGAAATTTCTATCTTGCTGTTATGCGTGAAAAAAGGGTTGACGACTGCGGGCGTTGAGATTATCAACGTAGAATAGCCATACAAAAGCAATAAGATGAAGCAGCCTTCGATCGCTCGACCTTCGGGCACCGAACAAACGCTTCGCGGAGTGGAACCTGCACTCCCGATCCAGGCGCCCGCATCCCCTCGTCGTCGAGGCGGATGCCGGAGCTACCTCATACCGCGGCAGGCGGAACGCCTTGTGCAAGCTTCTAGGCCGACCGGGTCACCGCGCGCGTGGAGACGGCAACATCATGCTCGATTTCAAGGAACTCGAAGCCTTCGTCTGGGCGGTGAAGCTGGGCTCGTTTCGCAAGGCGGCGATTCGCCTGTGCCTGACCCAGCCCTCGATTTCCGAGCGCATCTCGCGGCTGGAGTCGACGGTCGGCGAGCTTCTGCTCGAGCGCTCGGCGCGACCGATCCAGCCCACCATGCGCGGGCGCGAGTTCTTCTTGCATGCCCAGCGCATGCTCGACCAGCGCGACGAGGCAATGCGCCTGTTCGACAGCGACGGAGATTTCTCGGCCCCGCTGCGCCTGGGCACCGTCGAGACCATCGCCCACAGCTGGTTTCCCGATTTCATGCGCTCGCTCACCGAGCGTTACCCCAGGCTGAGCATCGAGCTCACGGTGGACTATTCGCTGGCGCTCAACGAGCGTCTCATCGCCAACGAGCTGGATATCGTGCTGGCCATGAACGGGTTTCTGCCCGTCGACCAGATCGAGCACGAATCGCTGAATCCTTACGAAATGGGCATGTTCGTGGCGCCGCACCACGCGGAGCTGCTGGGGCAGTCCCCGCTCGCCTGGCTCGAGCACCTGCCGTTCATCTCCTTTGGCAAGGCGGCGCGTCCCTACCAGGAGCTGGCCGCCTATTTGGCCGATCAAGGGGTGGATGACCCGCATATTCATAGCGTAAGTACGCTGATGACCATTGTACGCTTGACCACGGAAGGGCTGGGAATCGGTGCACTGCCGGTTTCCACGGTGCTCGAGCAGTGGCAAGGCGGTGAACTGTGCCGTCTGGATCTGCCAAGGCCTTTGCCGGCGATGTACTACGACATCATCTGGCGCAAGGCCAGCCACCCACGCTTTTGCAAGAGCGTGGCACGGATGGCGCAGACCTGTTCGCGCGCCTATGCCAACGATCGGGCGAATCAGGTCGCCCCTTCACGTTTCGATGGGCAGTGGTTGAAGGCGCCACCCTTTGCCGACGCCCCCTGAACGAATGACCAACGCGACAATCGACTATAAAGAGAGCGAGGAACCACCCCATGCGATCGATGAAACCCCTAGTAGTGGCGCTGGCCTGCGCCATGGCCACCAGTGCCCAGGCCGCCGAGTGGACCATGGCCACGCCCTACGGCGATGCCAGCTTCCACACCCAGAACACCAAGCAGTTCGCCGAGGACGTTCGCGATGCCACCGACGGTGAGTTGACCATCACCGTGCACAGCGGGGGCTCCCTGGTATCCCACGGCGAGATCAAGCCCTCCGTGCGCCGGGGCACCATCGACGCCGGCGAAGTGTTCATGTCGGTGCTCTCCAACGACGACCCGATCTTCGAGGTGGACACGCTGCCGGGCGTTGCGGGCAGCTACGACGACGCCTTCGCGCTCTGGCAGGCGACCAAGCCGATGATCACGGAGCTCTTCGCCTACGAGGGGCTGATACCACTCTACGCGGTGGCCTGGCCCGCCCAGGGCATCTATACCGCCCAGGCGCTGACCGACCCGGCCCAGTTCGAGGGGCTCCGGGTGCGCGCGCCGAACATCAACACCCAGCGCTTCGTCAGCAACCTCGGCGGCAGCCCCACCGAGACCGAGGAGTCGGACATCCCGACGGCCTTCAGCACCGGCCGGGTCGATGCCATGATCACCTCGAGTTCCACCGGCAACGCGATGAGCGCCTGGGACTACGTCTCGGACTACACCGACGCCAACCTGTGGCTGCCCAAGAACATCGTGTTCATCAGCCAGCGCAGCTTCGACCGGCTGGATGAAGCCACCCAGCAGGCGCTGATGGAAGCCGCCGCGCGTGCCGAGGAGCGGGGCTGGCAGCTGAGCCGCGAAGACAACCAGGAAAGCCTGGCCGCGCTCGAGGAGAACGGCGTCAACGTCTCCGAGCCCAACGCCGAAGTGGCGGCAGCGCTGCAGGCGGCCGGCGACGAGCTGTACCAGGACTGGCTCGAGCGCGCCGACGAGGAAGCCGAGCAGGCACTCGAA
>NZ_JAMZBD010000244.1:0-4685 GCF_024158685.1 Halomonas sp. 707D4
CGCGCCTTGCGCGCGGCTTCCCGGGCCCGGGCGGCGTCGAGCATCTTGTTGACGATCGCCTTCGCCTCGTTGGGCTTCTCGATCAGGTACTCGGCGAACAGCCGGCCCATCTCCTGCTCGACGGCGGTCTTCACCTCGCTTGATACCAGCTTGTCCTTGGTCTGGGAGGAGAACTTGGGATCCGGCACCTTCACCGAGATGATCGCCGTCAGGCCTTCCCGGGCGTCGTCGCCGGAGGTGTTGACCTTGGACTTCTTCAAAAGCCCTTCGGCTTCGATGTAGTGGTTGAGCGTACGGGTGAGCGCGGCGCGAAAGCCCGCCAGGTGCGTGCCGCCATCGCGCTGGGGAATGTTGTTGGTGTAGCAGAAGATGCTTTCGGTGAAGGCGTCGCTCCACTGCATCGCCACTTCCACCTCGACCCCATCCTCGCGGCTGGCGTTGAAGTGGAACACCGGGTTCAAGGTCGACTTGTTCTTGTTGAGGTGGTCGACGAACGCCTTGAGACCGCCCTCGTAGTGGAACAATTCTTCCTTGCCGCTGCGCTCGTCCATCAGTCGGATGGCCACGCCGGAGTTCAGGAACGATAGTTCGCGCAGGCGCTTGGCGAGGATGTCGTAGTGGAACTCGATGTTGGCGAAGGTCGCCGGCGACGGGCGAAAGTGCACCTTGGTGCCGCTCTTCTCGGTCTTGCCGACCACGTCCAGCGGCGCGTCGGGCACGCCGTGGCGGTACATCTGTTCGAATACTTCGCCCTGGCGCCAGATGGTCAGCTTGAGCTCTTCGGAGAGTGCGTTCACCACCGATACGCCCACGCCGTGAAGACCGCCGGAGACCTTGTAGGAGTTGTCGTCGAACTTGCCGCCGGCGTGCAGTACGGTCATGATGACCTCCGCCGCCGAGACGCCCTCCTCCTCGTGCAGCTCGGTCGGAATACCCCGGCCGTTGTCGCTGACGGTGATGGATTCGTCGGGGTGGATCACCACGCGAATTTCACTGCAGTGGCCCGCCAGTGCTTCATCGATGGAGTTATCCACCAGCTCGAAAACCATATGGTGCAGCCCGGTGCCGTCGTCGGTATCGCCGATGTACATGCCGGGACGCTTGCGTACCGCATCGAGCCCTTTGAGCACCTTGATGCTTGATGAATCGTAAGCCTGCTCGCTCATTGACCACTCCGTCGTGAAGTCTGTCTCGTTCCGTGTCGTCTAGCCGGTCGACGTCAGTCGGCTCAGGCCGTCATCGCACTGTTTCACGTGAAACATCTCGATGGCGGTTTTCTCCTGCCACATCGATCTGAGCGCGTCCGGCTCGACGCTGGTGATGAATACCTGGCACTGCATCTCCTCGAGCAGCTCGCAGAACAGCGAGCGATGTCGATGATCGAGCTCTGCCGGTAGGTCATCGATCAAGTAAATGCAGCGCCGCCTGGCGCTGCTTTCCAGAAGCCGGCCCTGGGCGAGCTTGAGGGCGCTGACGACCAGCTTCTGCTGGCCTCTGGAAAGCACTTCGATCGCGGGCTGCTTGTTGAGTCTTATTCGCAGATCGGCGCGTTGCGGGCCCTGCTGGGTGAAGCCCATCTGCTGATCGGTTCCTCGGCTGTCTCGCAGCACGTCCGTCAGCGACCGCTTGATATCCCAACCGCGGGCGTAGCGAAGCGTCAGCCCTTCGATCGGCAGCATCCGATCCAGCGTCTCCTCGAATACCGGCTTGAACGCGCTGAACCAGGTCTGACGCATAAGATGCATCTGCTCGCCCCATTCGGCCAGCTCCTGCTCCCATACGCTGACTTCCGCATCGGTCATTCTACCACGCCTTAACAGCGCATTCCGATGTTTCAGCGCACGCCTGGCGCGCTTCCAGGCGTCAAGAAAGTCATGTTTCACGTGAAACACGCCCCAATCCATGAATTCGCGACGCCCGGCGGGCGAGCCCTCGAGCAGGCGAAAGGCATCGGGGTTGATCAGCTGAAGCGGCATGGCGTCGACCAGCTCCGCCAGGCGCACGTCCTTGTGGCCGCGCAGGCGCAGCTCCAGCTCGCGCTCGGCGCGTAGCCGCCTGACCCCCAGGGACACCTGGGGATCGCCTGCCAGGCGGCCATGGAGCGTCATGGCGGCAGCATCGAACTGGATGGCGTGCTTGAGCTGGCGAGTACGAAACGAGCGTCCCATGCCGAGGATATGAATCCCCTCGAGCAGGCTGGTCTTGCCGCTGCCGTTCAAGCCGTGAACCAGGTTGACCTGGGGAGAGGGCGTCATCGACAGCGGTTCGAGATTGCGCAGGCCCTGGAAGCCGAGCTGGGTCAGGCTCATCTAGGAGGTTCGCCTCGGGTCGGTCAATAGAAAACGGCGCCTTCGCTGAGGCGCCGTCTCGAAGGGGCGAGGTCTCAAAGCCGCATCGGCATGACCACGTAGAGCGCATCGCCGCCGCCGGGCTCTTCCAGCAGCGCGCTGCTGTTGGGGTCGGCCAGGGTCATCTGCACGCGCTCCTCGTCGAGCACCGCCAGCACGTCGACCAGGTAGCCGACGTTGAAGCCGACCTCCATGCCGGGGCCGGTGTACTCGATGGCCACGTTCTCCTCGGCCTCTTCCTGCTCGGGGTTGTTGGCCATCACCTTGAGGTTGCCCTCTTCCAGGTAAAGGCGCACGCCGCGGTACTTCTCGTTGGAGAGGATCGCGGTGCGCGACAGGACCTGGCGCAGCTCGGCGCGGTCGGCGATCAGCACCTTGTCACCGTTTTTCGGCACCACCCGCTCGTAGTCCGGGAACTTGCCGTCGATCAGCTTGGAGGTGAAGGTGAAATCGCCGGTGTGGGCGCGCAGGTGCGTCGCCCCCAGCGTCAGGCTGACCGGCTCGTCGCTGTCATCGAGCAGGCGCGAGAGCTCGAGAATGCCCTTTCTCGGCACGATCATCTTCTGCGGCTCGGCGACCGCGACCTCGGTCTGGCGCGAGCACATCGCCAGGCGGTGGCCGTCGGTGGCCACGGCGCGCAGCAGGTGGTTCTGGATGTCGAGCAGCATGCCGTTGAGGTAGTAGCGCACGTCCTGCTGGGCCATGGCGAAGGAGGTCGCCTCGATCAGGTGCTTGAGCGTGCCGCGAGGGATGCTCAGCTCCTGGCTGCTCGCCCCATCCTCGATGTTGGGGAATTCGGCGACGGGCAGGGTCGAAAGCGTGAAGCGCGAGCGGCCGCTTCGCAGCACCGCGCGGCCCTCTTCGAGGGCCAACTGGATCTCGGACTGCTCCGGCAACGACTTGCAGATGTCCATCAGCTTGCGGGCGGGAACGGTCGCCCCGCCCTCCTGCTCCACCTGACTTGCCACGGTGCGGCCGACGAGCTCGACTTCGAGGTCGGTACCGGTCAGGGCCACCTGGTCGCCTTCGACCTGGATCAGCACGTTGGAAAGCACCGGCAGCGTCTGACGGCGCTCGACCACGCCCGCCACCAGGGTCAAGGGGCGCAGCAGTGCCTCTCGGGAAATTGAAAACTTCATCACTACTCCGGTTTCAATGGTCGTCAGCCGTGGTCGGCTTCGCTATCGGGTTCAATCGCGCAGGCTCAGCTGGTGAGCAGGCGCAGAAGGTTCTTGTAGTCCTCGCGGATATCCGCGCTCTCTTCCTGCAACGCCTTTACCTTGCGACAGGCGTGCAGCACCGTGGTGTGATCGCGCCCGCCGAAGGCGTCGCCGATTTCCGGCAGGCTGTGGTTGGTCAGCTCCTTGGCCAGCGCCATGGCGACCTGGCGCGGCCGCGCCACGGAGCGCGAGCGGCGCTTGGAGAGCAGGTCCGCCACCTTGATCTTGTAGTACTCCGCCACGGTGCGCTGGATGTTGTCCACGCCCACCTGCTTGTCCTGCAGGGCCAGAAGGTCCTTCAGCGACTCGCGGATGAAATCCTGGGTGATCGGCTTGCCCATGAAGTGGGAGTCGGCGATCACCTTCTTGAGCGCACCCTCGAGCTCGCGCACGTTGGAGCGAATCTTCTGGGCGATGAAGAACGCGGCATCGTGGGGCAGATCGACACTCGCCTGGTCGGCCTTCTTCATCAGAATCGCCACCCGGGTCTCGAGCTCCGGCGGCTCGATGGCCACGGTCAGCCCCCAGCCGAAGCGCGACTTCAAGCGCTCCTCCACCCCGTTGATCTCCTTCGGATAACGATCCGAGGTAAGGATCATCTGCTGGCCGCCTTCCAGCAAGGCGTTGAAAGTATGGAAGAACTCCTCTTGGGAGCGCTCCTTGCCGGCAAAGAACTGGATATCGTCGATCAACAGTGCATCGACGCTGCGATAGAAGCGCTTGAAGTCGTTGATGGCGTTGAGCTGCAGTGCCTTGACCATGTCGGCGACGAAGCGCTCGGAGTGCAGGTAGACCACGCGGGCATTCTCCCGCCGCCCGGCCAGGGCGTTGCCCACGGCGTGCATCAGGTGGGTCTTGCCCAGCCCCACGCCGCCATAGAGAAACAGCGGGTTGTAGGCACCGCCCGGGTTTTCCGACACCTGGCGCGAGGCGGCGCGGGCCAGCTGGTTCGACTTGCCTTCGACGAACTTGTCGAAGGTGAAGTTGGGGTTCAGGCCACTGGCGTGCTTGAGGCTGCCCTCGACCTGTACCTGGCGCTCGTTGCCGCGTCGCCCGGCGGGCTCCTCGCGCAGCCGATCGATCTCGCGCTCGTCAGCGATATCGCCGCGAGGCGGGG
>NZ_JAMZBD010000245.1:0-4684 GCF_024158685.1 Halomonas sp. 707D4
TTCTGGGCCTTCTCGAGCGCATCGGCATGACGGCCGAGGAGGCGCGGGCGTAATGGTGTCGATTCCCGTACTCACCATCGATGGCCCGGGCGGTGCCGGCAAGGGAACCATCAGCGGCCTGATCGCCGAGCGGTTGGGCTGGCACCTCTTGGATAGCGGTGCGCTGTATCGCTTGACCGCCCAGGCGGCGGTCAAGCACGGCGTCGCGCTCGACGACGAAGCCGCGCTCGAGACGCTGGCCGCAGGCCTGGACATCGCCTTTCCGGTCGAACAGGGCGCCGCGCGCACGCTGCTCGAAGGCGAGGACGTGACCCGTCTGATCCGCACCGAGCAGGCCGGTGAGCGGGCCTCCAGGGTGGCATCGCTTCCCGGCGTGCGCCAGCGCCTGCTCGCCCGCCAGCGCGACTTCCACAAGGCGCCGGGGCTGGTGGCCGATGGCCGCGACATGGGCACCGTGGTGTTCCCCGAGGCACCCTTGAAGATATTCCTGACCGCCAGCGCCGAGGAGCGCGCCCGTCGGCGGTTCCAGCAGTTGCAGGCCGCCGGCGTAAATGCTAGTCTTTCGAGTCTTTTGAAGGAGATTCAGGCACGCGATGCACGCGACACGCAGCGCAGCGTGGCCCCGCTCAAGCCGGCAGATGATGCCGTCACGCTTGATACCACGCGCCTGAGTATACCGGAAGTGGTTGATCGGTTGATCCAGCTGCTGGCCCAGAAAGGGCTTGCAGACGGGCACTGACTCTCCCTTGCGGCGTTTTTGGGAAGGTGTCACGACATGGCAGGGCGGCAGTTCATATGATCCTTCATATCGGAGAGCCCGGTCAGGTCCAACCAGCGCTAACACCCCCGAGAGCTGAGTTACATAGGCCCGTACTCGCTGGTGGTACGGAGAAGGCGTCATGCCTCAACAACGTTGATCACGTAGGAAAACCATGAGCGAAAGCTTTGCTGAACTGTTTGAACAGTCTCTTAACGACATCAACATGGAGCCGGGCGCCATCGTCGCGGCCCAGGTTGTCGACATCGATGGTGACTGGGTTACCGTCAATGCCGGTCTGAAATCCGAAGGCCAAATCCCCGCGGCCCAGTTCCGCGATGAAAACGGCGAACTCAACATCGCGATCGGCGACGACGTCCACGTGGCGCTCGAAGCGGTCGAAGATGGCTTCGGCGAAACCCGTCTGTCTCGCGAAAAAGCCAAGCGTGCTGAAGCTTGGAAGATTCTGGAAGCGGCCTTCGAGAAAGACGAGATCGTCAAGGGCGTGATCAACGGTAAGGTCAAGGGCGGCTTCACCGTCGACGTCGACTCCATCCGTGCCTTCCTGCCGGGTTCTCTGGTCGACGTTCGTCCGGTTCGCGACACTGCGCACCTGGAGAACAAAGAGCTCGACTTCAAGGTCATCAAGCTCGATCCGAAACGCAACAACGTCGTCGTCTCTCGCCGTGCCGTGCTCGAAGCCGAGAACAGCGCCGAGCGTGAAGCGCTGCTCGCCACCCTCCAGGAAGGCCAGCAGATCAAGGGTATCGTCAAGAACCTGACCGACTACGGCGCCTTCGTCGACCTCGGCGGCGTCGACGGCCTGCTGCACATCACCGACATGGCCTGGAAGCGCATCAAGCATCCGTCCGAGATCGTGGCCGTAGGCGACGAGATCAACGTCAAGGTGCTGAAGTTCGACCGCGAGCGCAACCGCGTATCGCTGGGCCTCAAGCAGCTGGGCGAAGATCCGTGGGTCAACATCAAGGCGCGCTACCCGGAAGGCACCAAGGTGCAGGCCGTGGTGACCAACCTGACCGACTACGGCTGCTTCGCGGAGCTGGAAGAGGGTGTCGAAGGTCTGGTTCACGTTTCCGAAATGGACTGGACCAACAAGAACATCCACCCGTCCAAGGTCGTGCAGGTCGGTGACGATGTCGAAGTCATGGTTCTGGACATCGACGAAGAGCGTCGTCGTATCTCCCTGGGTATCAAGCAGTGCACCGCCAACCCGTGGGAAACCTTCAACGCCGAGTACAACAAGGGCGACCGCGTTTCCGGTACCATCAAGTCGATCACCGACTTCGGTATCTTCATCGGTCTGGAAGGTGGCATCGACGGCCTGGTTCACCTGTCCGACATCTCCTGGACGGAAACCGGCGAAGAAGCGGTTCGTCATTTCAAGAAGGGCGACGAAGCCGAAGCCGTCATCCTGTCGATCGACCCGGAGCGCGAGCGCATCTCGCTGGGTATCAAGCAGATGGATTCCGATCCGGTCGCTGAATACCTCTCCGTCAACGACAAGGGCAGCATCGTGACTGGCCGTGTCGTCGAAGTCGACGCCAAGGAAGCTCACGTTGAGCTGGCAACCGACGTCATCGCCGTGCTGAAAGCGTCTGAAATCAGCGCCGATCGCGTCGAAGATGCGCGTAACGTGCTGAGCGAAGGCGACAGCGTCGAAGCACGTATCGTCAACGTCGATCGCAAGAGCCGTCAGATCAATCTGTCGATCAAGGCGAAAGAGCAGGACGACACGCGTCAGAACATGAAGAAACTGCGCGAGCAGGATGCCGAAACTGGTGGTGCCACCACGATCGGTGACCTGATCAAGCAGCAGATGGGTCAAGACTAAACGTCACGACTCCATGTTAAAAGACGCCACCTTCGGGTGGCGTCTTTTTTTGTATCGATGAAATCTATCGGTAGTGAAAGGTTTCAGCCAGTAGC
The DNA here is from genome assembly GCF_024158685.1 of Halomonas sp. 707D4. NCBI lineage: Bacteria > Pseudomonadati > Pseudomonadota > Gammaproteobacteria > Oceanospirillales > Halomonadaceae > Halomonas > Halomonas sp. 707D4. Next base: position 2,705 of record NZ_JAMZBD010000245.1, read on the forward strand.
CAAGTTTGGATATTAAACTCCAGATATAAAAAAACGATTAGTAAATAGCTCGAGATCAACTAGACTATTGTCAATTAGAGTAAATAAAGTAATAATGGCAGCGCCTCCAGGCGACTTGAAGACCGTTAAAACAATGCAGTGTCTCTGGTTCGTCTCATCTCTATTCTGAAGGAATCCCCATGTCACTTCTTAATGAATATATTCAAAAAGAGCAGCAGTTAAAGCAGCTTCAGGAAGATCTTCAGCGTCTTGAAGGAGATCAGCGATTGAAGAGTGAGCTGGAATTCAAGTCCAAGCTTGAAGCGCTGATGAACGAATTCGGCAAGCGTCCTGCAGATGTCGTGGCACTTCTCGAGCCCTCTGGTGAACAGCGTAGCGCAGCTCCGAAGGCCGCCGCTTCTTCCAGCCGTCGCAAGCGCCGTTTGAAGGTCTACAAGAATCCGCACAACGGTGAAGTCATCGAAACCCGTGGTGGCAATCATAAAGGCCTGCGTAGCTGGAAGGACGAATACGGTGAAGAAACCGTCGAGTCCTGGCTTCAGCAGGATAGTTAAAGCTAGTGCCGGTAGCCTGAACAGGGCACCGGCATTTTTACATTCAAGATGTCATTTTCCTGAAGCGATTCGCACCCTCGATTTTATGTAAACGTTTTCATTCAGTGCACGTTGCTTCATCGATGTTTAATGAGTAGGGCCCGGTCAGGCTTGCGTTCGATTAGATATCGGTCAATTCCGGGCTTCATTCACTCGAATGCAGCAAGACGACGATTACCGCAGTCGTACTGTTCTTCGCTCTAGCGGCTATACTCATTATTGCCAGATCAGCGCTTTCTTTGGGTGCAAGCAGTCGTCTTCATTTCTGTGGATGACTCACTCTCGCTGGCGCCTCGCCATGAGAAAAGTCTGGTCAAGGGCGTTTCTCGCTTGGCGATTCGATGTTCGTACACCGCTGGCGTGTACCTGTAGCACTATGCTCCATGCGTGAAGTCACTCCTTGCCCAGGCACGTGTTCGAATGGACCAGCGTTGTCCGTCGGCGGGGAGTGTATCGCTACCTATTCTTGGCTCTCTTCTTAAGTAAGGTGTAAATGTAAGGTCGATGAAATATCAAAAGGCACACAAACAGCTGGACGAGCGCGACAAGCTGCGCAAGTTTCGTGAATTGGACGACGCTTTCGCTCAGGCGCTGAAGCAGCTCGAGGAGCCCGGCAATCATTTCGATATACCTACTGGTCCCCCGGTGCGCTCGCTCGCGGACCTGGAAGAGCAGGAAAGAAAAAGCCAGGCGCAGGAACGCGAGCGGCTCTTCGGTGAACGGCTAAAAGCACTTTGCAAGGAGTATGGCTACAGTGCCAAGGCCGTGAAGGGGCTGGTGGAATTGCTGGTGCATCATGGGCGCTGGGATCTCGAAACCACGCCGGTCGTGACGCTCAGCGGTAGCGATAGACCCGCAGGCTAGGCAGGAAAGGTTCTGACTCGAGTTTCTCGTCACGTCGCTTGGCGCGTGTGCGCGTTGCGGGCGCCTGCATGGAAGGCGCCTTGATATGCGGCAGACGCGTCTCCTGCGCAGGCACTACCAGCGGCATGGCAATATTCATGGCCTGGCGGGTATGGCCGTCGAGCAGCGGCTCGACGAAGAACAGGTTGGCACGCATCAGCGGTGCCTGGGCCTGTACCTGCGCCAGGGTTTCATCGCTTGGAAGGCCCGCGAGCTTTTTCAATTGAATGCGCACATGGGCGGCGTCAGTATCGAGTGCCAGCAGCCTGGCCTCGGCCTGCTGAACGCTCAGCTTCTTGATCGAGCGCCCGCTCGTGTACCACGCCAGGCGTACGCGGGCCACCGGTGCCGGTGCGGTGGGCAGATGGCGCCAGCACTGCTTGAGATGAAGTCTCGCCATCGCGGTCTTGCGCAGCACGTCCCCCACGCGCGGATGACGCGCCGGCAAGCGCGCCTTGGCTTCGCTCAGGGCGCTGGGTGAAAG